>NZ_BAAAUG010000009.1:101188-159012 GCF_039533825.1 Streptomyces rectiviolaceus | reverse complement strand
CTGCGCGAGGCCCTGGCCGACGGCACCATCGACATCGTCGCCACGGACCACGCCCCGCACCGCCCCCCTCGGCGGCGCGCTCGACCAGGCCCGCCTCGGCGCGGCACTCGCCAGACTCGCGGCGACGCCCCCGGAGCGTCTGCTCGCCCGCCCCGAAATCCCGGCGGCGGAAGCCCTCTCCGCCCGCGGTCTGCCCGCGCGCACCGTCAACGGCTTCCTGCGCCCGCTGCTCTCGGCACTCCTCTGCGACCCGGACCTGACGACGTCGAGCCGGTGCGCCGACCTCGCCCTGCGCTCCTTCTCGCGCGGCCGCCTGTGTCTGCCGGAGGGCGGCGCCGAGGTGCTGCCCGAGCTTCTGTCGGCCGCGCTGCCACCGGGGACGGTACGCACCGGCGTACGCGTCACGGCCGTCTCCACGACCGCCGTCACGACCGCGGAACACGGCGAAGTGGGCTGCCGTGCCGTCCTGTTGGCGACCGACTCCCGCGCCGCGGCCGAGCTGCTGCCCGGCCTGCGCGTGCCGCCCTTCCACCAGGTGACGGTGGTGCACCACGCGGCCCCCGAGCCACCGCTCGCCGAGCCCGCCCTGCTGCTCGACGCCGACCGTTCGGGGCCGGTCGCGCACACCGCCGTGATCAGCCACGTCGACCCCTCGCGCGCGCCCGCGGGCCGGGCGCTCATCTCGTCGACGGTCCTCGGCCCGCCGCCGGACGAGCGCGCCGTCCTCGCCCACCTCGCCGAGCTGTACGGCACCTCGACCGCCCGCTGGGAATCCCTCGCCGTCCACCACACCCGCGAGGCGGTCCCCGCGATGCCGCCCCCGCACGATCTGCGCCGCCCTGTGCGGCTGCTCTCGGGGCTCTACGTCTGCGGGGACCACCGGGACACCAGCACGCTGCAGGGAGCGCTGCGTTCGGGCCGCCGCGCGGCGCGGGCCACGCTCGCGGACTTCGGCGTGGACCCCACGTACGGGACGGGGCAACTGCCGATGGCGGCCTGAAGCCGCCGCCGCCCCCCTCAGCCATCCGACCCATCCGACCTATACGCCACCCCCTGGAAGCTCCCGCGCCCCCACGCGGGAGCTTCCCCCTTTCCCGCACTCCCTCTTCGTACGACCCACCGAACCTCACACACCCCTGCAACTCCCCTTGCCACACGGGTACCCCACAGCTACGGTCCCACCGGATCGCCAAGCCGCGGGAGGACTCACGTGCGTCGCACCATCCCGGTGATATCACTCATCCTCGGCCTATTCATGGGAGGTCTGTCTTTGCCCACAGCAACAGCCGCGACAGAGACGGAAGTGCCCTCCGTCGTCCCCCGCCCCACCGACTGGACCGCGCTCGGCGGCCACACGAAACTCACCGAGCGCACCCGCATCCTGATCGACCCGCGCGCCGCATCCACCACCGCGCTCCCGTCCGGCCGCGGTGAATTCCCCGGCCCCGCACACCAGTCCGTACGCAAGCTCGCCACCCAGCTCCGTACGGAGATCAAGCAGGTCACCGGCATCACGCCCCGGATCGCCCACGACACGGGCCGTCCCGCGGACGGCGACATCACGCTCGGCCTCACCGCCAAGGGGAACCACGGCGCCGAGGGCTACGGTTTCGACAGCGCGGGCCCGATCCGTGTCAAGGCCGCCTCCACCCATGGCCTCTACTACGGCACCCGCACCCTCCTCCAGCTCCTGCGCTCCACGGCCGACGATCACCGCGCAGTCCCCCGCGCCCGCTCCACCGACCGCCCCGCGCAGGCGATCCGCATGGTCCACCTCGACGCGGGCCGCAAGTACTGGAAGATCTCCTACCTGGAGAACCTGATCCGCAGGATGGGCGACCAGAAGCTCAACACGCTCTTCCTGCACCTCTCCGAGTCCGAGGGCTTCCGCCTCTACAGCCCCAAGTTCCCGGGCCTCGCCGACCCCGATCACAGCTACAGCCGGGCCGACATCGAGCACCTGAAGGCCTTCGCGGCCCGCCACCACGTCCAGTTGATGCCCGGCCTCGAACTCCCCGGCCACGCCACCGCGATCAGCGACGCCTTCGGCATCGGCTTCGGATCGGGCGCCGGTGCGTGCACGGGCGCGCACACGCACTCGCATCTCACGCCCGACTGGATCATCGACATGACCAGCGACAAGGCGATCGCGAAGTCGAAGGAGATCGTCGACGAGTTCGCGGGCTGGTTCGACGCGCCGCTGTTCTCGATCGGCGCCGAGGAGGTCCCCGGTCAGCTCGCGGAGTGCCCGCGCGTGAAGGACCACCTGGCCGGCGCGCCCGACGTGTCCACCCTGGGCGACCTCCTCAACCGCTACATCAACACCCTTGACGACGTGGTCACCTCACACGGCAAGCGCACGGCCGTCTACAACGGCTCCGAGCACCTCACCGCGCCCCAGCAGAAGGTCCACGACCCCGTCGTCTTCCTCACCTGGGAGGGCACGGGCGCCGAGCCGGAGATCCCCGGGCACGACGAGATCGCCATCGGCCCGTTCTACGACACCCCGAACAACTACCACCACCTGTATCCGGACGAGCCCTGGATGTACGACAGCTGGGCGCCGAACACCGCCCCAGACATGCTCGGCTCCGGCGTCACCAACTGGGCCGACTACAACTTCTGGGCCGACGACGGCTACTTCGAGCAGCACATGGCGGGCGCCCGCGCGATCCTCGCCGACCGCGCCTGGAACAAGTCCGCGACCCCGGACACGCTCGCCGACTTCAGGGCCCGCGCCGCCCGCATAGGCGACCCGCCGGGCACGACGCCCGCTCCGGTACCACCACGGGTCGAGGGGCGGCCGAGCCATCACTGGACGTTCGACGACGCGCCGTACCCCAGCGGCTGGACGTACGCGGGCAGTCCCGGCAACACGATCCTCGCCGAGGACGTGGCGGGCGGCCTGCCCGGCACCTCCTACATCATCAACAACCCCACCCCCGTGCAGGGCGTGCGCGGCCAGGCATGGCGCTTCGACTCCGACCGGGACGGCGTGGGCTTCGGCGGTCTCGACGTCGCCGAACCGTGGACCGTGTCGGTGCAGGTCCGCCCGACGGCCAGGACCGGGGACCAGGTGCTGCTCAGCTCCAAGGCGGGCGCGCTGAAGCTGATGCAGCACGGCACCGGGAAGGTCGGCTTCACGCGGTACGGCGAGGCCGACTTCAGCTTCGACCACACGCTGCCGCTGGACCGCTGGACGCGGCTGACGTGGGTGACGACTCCGGGGAACACCACGTTGTACGCCGACGGGCAGCGGGTCGGGTCCGTCGCGGCGTCGATCCCCCTGCCGCTGCGGTCCATCGGGACGGAGAAGGCGAGCCTGCGCGGCGACCTCGACGAACTCACCACGTGGGACGAGGCGTTGTCCCCCGATGAGGTCGCGCGCCTGCCCTGAGCCCCGGGCAGTTCAGTGGCATGTGTTCAGTGGCATGTGTAAGGGGCGGGCCTGCGCAGGCCCGCCCCTTACATCGCACATCCGGCGCGTCGAGCCGTCAGCCCAACGCCGCCACCCGGTCTCGGTACCCCCGCACCGCCGCCGCGTCGCGGTACGGCTCGAGCCGCCGTTCGAAGTCGCGTACGTACTCGACCGCACGCACCGACCGCATCTCACCTGCCGCCTGCGCCGCCTCCGCGCCCAGCTGGCAGGCCTGCTCCAGCTCACCGAGGCCGAGCCGCGACGAGGCGAGCACCACCCGGCAGAACAGGCGGCTGCGGGCGTACCCGGGGGCGCGCAGCTGGAGCGAGCGCTCCGCGTGCTGGGCGGCCACGCGGTACTGCTGGAGGTCCCGGTGGCAGTGCGCGAACTCGTCCGCGAGCTGCGCCTCGTCGAAGAACCGCGCCCAGTACGGGACTTCGTCGCCGGGCCGGGCCGTCTCCAGGGCGCGCTCGGCCCGCACCATCGACGCCGTGCACGCCCGTACCTCGCCGAGCACGCCGTGCCCGCGCGCCTCGACCGAGTGCAGCAGGGCCTGCACGACGGGCGGCGCGGACGACCCGACACCCTGCTGGGCCACCCGCGCCAGCTGCACGGCCTCTCTGCCGTGCCCGAGGTAGACGGCCTGGCGGCTCATCGTGACCAGGACGTACGAGCCGTACGCGCGGTCGCCCGCCGCCTGCGAGAGCCGCAGCGCCTGGACGTAGTAGCGCTGGGCGAGCCCGTGCGCCGCGATGTCGTACGAGGTCCAGCCCGCGAGCCGGGTGAGGTCGGCGGCGGCCGCGAAGAGCCGCCGCCCGGCCTGTTCGCCGTACGAGCCGCGCAGCATCGGTTCGGCCTCGTGCTCCAGATAGCGCACGAGTGCCTGCCGGGCGTGCCCGCCGCCGTACGCGTGGTCGAGGGCCCGGAAGAGTTCGCCGACGGAACGCAGGGCGGCGATGTCGCCGCTGGTCACTTTCGCGCCGACGCCACGCTCGGGCTCTTTGCGCTGGCGCGGTATGGCCGGACGGCCCTGGGTGGGCACGCGGCCGGCCTGGGGGCCGTGGTCACCGCGCCCCACCCGGTCGTCGGCTCGGCCGATCAGCCAGTCCCTGCTGGGGACGACGAGTCCCGCCGGGGTGAACGCGATCTTCCGGAGTTCGGCGTGGCTCCCGGAGTCCTTGCGCCAGAGCCCGCCGACGATGTCGATCGCCTCTTCGGGGCTCGCCGCGAACTCGAGCCCGGCGTACACCGGCGCGCACGCGTCGAGCCCGAGATCCTGCGCGGAGAGGCGGCGGCCTAACCGCCGGGTGAAGACCTCTGCGATGAGGGCGGGGGTGGTGCCGCGCGGCTGCTGCCCGCGCAGCCAGCGGGTCACCGATGTCTTGTCGTACCGCAGATCGAGACCGTGCTCGAGGCCCAGCTGGTCGACGCGGCGCGCGAGCCCCGCATTGGAGAAACCGGCTTCTGAGATGAGCGCGGCGAGCTGGCGGTTGGGGGTGCGCTGCGGAGGTCGTTCCGTCATCAGCTGTGCGGTCTCCTGCCTTTCGGGCGTTGCCTTGAGCAGCCCTTATGGCTCTGTGAACGGCGTGAATGTAGCGGCCCGCACCGCCCTCATCGCGAGCTTCGACCCGCATTCATCCGATCGTGTGAGGATTGACCGGACGACTGACGAGAATCCGCTGCCCGTACAGTGGCTGGGGGCCGATATGTGCACGGTGCAGGTTCAAGGGAGGCACTTGCCGTGAGTGAGTTTCAGTTCGTCCGTCTTGGCTTCGGCCCTGATTCGGTCGAGTACCAGGAGGCCTGGGACGAGCAGCGCCGCGTGCACGCCGCCCGCTTCGCCGACGAACTCCCGGACACGTGTCTGCTGCTCGAGCACCCGCCGGTCTACACCGCTGGCCGCCGTACCGAGGACAGCGAGCGCCCGCTTGACGGCACCCCCGTCGTCGACGTGGACCGCGGCGGCAAGATCACCTGGCACGGCCCCGGACAGCTCGTGGGCTACCCGATCCAGAAGCTGCCGCGCCCGGTGGACGTCGTAGCACATGTGCGCCGTCTGGAAGAGGCGCTTATCCGTACGTGTACGGAGTTTGGCCTGGAGACCTCGCGGGTCGAGGGCCGCAGCGGTGTGTGGGTGCTCGGTGACCCCGTGCAGGAGCGTCCGGCGCTGGGCGGGCTGACCCTGGACTTCGACCCGCGGACGCAGGACGACGAGTTCGACGCCCGGTTCAACGGCCCGGAGTACGCCCCGTCCAACGCCGGCCAGCGCCGCGAGGACCGCAAGATCGCGGCCATCGGCATCCGCGTGGCCAAGGGCGTGACGATGCACGGCTTCGCGCTGAACGTGAACCCGGACAACACCTGGTTCGACAAGATCATCCCGTGCGGCATCCGCGACGCGGGCGTGACATCGCTCTCGTACGAGCTGGGCCGCGAGGTCACGATCGCCGACGTCCTGCCCGTCGCCGAGAAGCATCTGCGGGAGATCCTCGAGAACGCGGACCTCAGGCCGCGCACCGTCGAGAAGACGGCCGAGCAGCCCGTAAAGAACGCCGAGACCGCCGAGACCGCCGAGACCGCCGAGAACACCGAGAACACGGTTGAGAAGCCGGAAGCCGAGAAGGCGACCGTCTAGACAACTGGGGCTGCCGGGGCCGCGTGGGAATGCACCCCGCCGGCCGGAGGTTGGCCGGACGTAAGCCCAACGACATCACGGGCGTACCCTGGTGTGCGCCGAAGAATCGAAGCTACAGGGAGCCGATGTGTCCGCAGTCGCACCCGACGGACGCAAGATGCTGCGCCTGGAGGTCCGGAACGCCCAGACCCCCATCGAGCGCAAGCCCGAGTGGATCAAGACCCGGGCGAAAATGGGCCCCGAGTACACCAAGATGCAGAACCTCGTGAAGAGCGAGGGCCTGCACACGGTCTGCCAGGAGGCGGGCTGTCCCAACATCTACGAGTGCTGGGAAGACCGCGAGGCCACCTTCCTCATCGGCGGTGACCAGTGCACCCGGCGCTGCGACTTCTGCCAGATCGACACGGGCAAGCCGCAGGCACTCGACCGCGACGAGCCGCGCCGCGTGGGTGAGTCCGTCGTCACGATGGACCTGAACTACGCCACGATCACCGGCGTCGCCCGCGACGACCTGGACGACGGCGGCGCCTGGCTGTACGCGGAGACCGTGCGCCAGATCCACGCGATGACGGCGGAGCGCGCGGAGGGCAAGACCAAGGTCGAGCTGCTCATCCCCGACTTCAACGCCGACCCCGACCAGCTGGCCGAGGTCTTCTCGTCCCGCCCCGAGGTCCTCGGGCACAACGTGGAGACCGTGCCGCGCATCTTCAAGCGGATCCGTCCCGGCTTCCGCTTCGAGCGCTCGCTCGAGGTCATCACCCGCGCCCGCGAGGCCGGTCTCGTCACCAAGTCGAACCTCATCCTCGGCATGGGCGAGGAGCGCGAGGAGATCAGCGAGGCGCTGCACGCGCTGCACGACGCGGGCTGCGAGCTCATCACGATCACGCAGTACCTGCGCCCGACGCCGCGCCACCACCCCGTGGAGCGCTGGGCGAAGCCGCAGGAGTTCGTGGAGCTGAAGGAGGAGGCCGAGGAGATCGGCTTCTCCGGCGTCATGTCCGGCCCGCTGGTCCGCTCCTCGTACCGCGCGGGGCGGCTCTACCAGATGGCGATCGAGAAGCGCGGGGCGTACGTCGCCTCGCAGGCGGTGTGATCCTCCGATCGTCCGCCCACTGTGTGAATCGGCGCACAAGTAACTACTGACGAGTAGTGGCCGAGATGCCGCGGCCCGTACGTCCCCGCAGGTGAGGGGACCGTACGGGCCGCGTCAATGTTTTGCGGCGCCGCGTCAAGGCTTCATCCGTGTTTGACCGGTCAGTCACGCGCTGGTAACACCAATCAGTGACCCTGGAATTACCCCACGTACAGCCCTACCCATAGCCGCTCAGGAGGGCCCCACCATGCAGGCCGCGCCCGTACGCGCCACCGCCATCCCGTCCGTCACCGACGCACTGCGCGCCGTCGAGTCGCTTCTCATGAGCAGCGGCCAGCGCACCGCTCGCCGCAACGCCTGGACGTCCGTGCTCGACGACCGGCGCCGCGCCAAGGACCGGGCAGAGGCACTGCGCGTGCTCGAAGAGGCGATGACAACCCGCACGTCGTAGTCACTTCCAGGGACACGTAGACTTCACGGCATGGCGAGGAAGGAAACCGCGGCGGACGCCGCGAACCCCGGGCGACTCAAGCAGATTGCCCTGACCTACAAGATGACCCGCAAGGCCGATCCGCTGATCGGTCTTGTCATCGCGGCTGTGGGGATCGTCACCTTCGGTGTCTTCCTCGCGATCGGCTTCTTGATCGGTCACCCGATCTATCTCGGCATTCTCGGCTTTGTGCTCGCCTTCCTCGCGATGGCGATCGTCTTCGGGCGCAGGGCGGAGCGTGCGGCCTTCGGGCAGATGGAGGGCCAGCCCGGTGCGGCGGCCGCGGTGCTCGACAAGATCGGCCGTGGCTGGACGACGACTCCGGCGGTGGCGATGAACCGCAGCCAGGACGTCGTGCACCGCACGGTCGGCAAGGCGGGCATCGTGCTCGTCGCCGAGGGCAACCCGAACCGGGTGAAGAGCCTGCTGGCCGCCGAGAAGAAGCGGATGGCGCGCGTCGTCTCGGATGTCCCGGTGCATGACGTCATCGTCGGCACCGGCGAGAACGAGGTCCCGCTGAAGAAGCTGCGTACGACGCTTCTGAAGCTGCCCCGCGTCCTCCAGGGCCCGCAGGTCACGGCGACGAACGACCGGCTGCGCGCGATGGGCGACCTGATGAGCAACATGCCGTTGCCGAAGGGGCCCATGCCGAAGGGCATGCGGATGCCTCGCGGCGGCCCGAAGATGCGGTAGCTCTCCGCCTCTCCCTGTCTCTACGTCTCTATGTCTCTACGTTGACGAAGGCCCCGGAACCGAACGGTTCCGGGGCCTTCGTCGTCGTACGGGAATCGGATCGGCGTACGAGAATCAGATCCGCACCTGGACCGCGCGCCCGAGGCGGTCGTGCAGGCCGCGGCCGTCGCGGTCCCAGATCAGGGCCGGGACGGCGACGCAGAGCAGCACGGTGCGCAGGAGGACCCGGCCGATGCCGAGCCGGCCGCCGCCCTCGGCGATGACGCGCAGCCTGAAGAGGGCCTTGCCGGGGGTGCAGCCGACCGTGCCGACCGTCAGAATGGTCATGACGAAGAAGATGCCAAGGGCCCAGTTGCCCATCGCCTGCTGGTCACCGCGAGCGAACAGGCCGTATGCGATGAGCATGCACAGGGCCCAGTCGACGACGATGGCGCCCACGCGCCGCCCGGGCCGCGCGATCGAGCCCGGCCCCTCCTCCGGCAGACCGAGCTGCTCGCCGCGGTATCCGAAGTCGACGCCCGCGTCCTCTGCCGCCGCACGAGGGCCGGAGAGCCACGATCCGATTACTTGCCTGTTGTCCACCCGTCCACGGTACTGCGCCCGATTTCGTACGAGGACGGGCGGGGTAGGGCGAATGACACCCGGCTCGAACCCGGCTCGGTTAACTTCGGCGAAACAAATGGGTCATGCTTGAGAAATCCCCCGTCCCTATGGTCGGGTCCCAGCGTGTGCCACCGCACTGGCCGCACAACGAGCTGCAACCCCGTCCCCGCCTGGGGGTCGGGAGTAGGAGGAGTTGGATGTTCCAGAACGCCGACGACGCAAAGAAGTTCATCGCGGACGAGGACGTGAAGTTCGTAGATGTCCGGTTCTGCGACCTGCCCGGAGTGATGCAGCACTTCACGATCCCGGCAGCGGCGTTCGACCCGAACGAGGAGCTGGCGTTCGACGGATCGTCGATCCGCGGCTTCCAGGCCATCCACGAGTCCGACATGGCGCTGCGCGCGGACCTGTCGACCGCCCGGGTCGATCCCTTCCGCCGCGACAAGACCGTCAACATCAACTTCTTCATCCACGACCCGATCACGGGCGAGCAGTACAGCCGTGACCCGCGCAACATCGCCAAGAAGGCCGAGGCCTACCTCGCGTCCACCGGCATCGCGGACACCGCGTACTTCGGCCCCGAGGCCGAGTTCTACGTCTTCGACAACGTCCGCTTCCAGACGTCGGCGAACGAGAGCTTCTACCACATCGACTCCGAGGCAGGCGCCTGGAACACCGGTGCGGTCGAGAACAACCGCGGCTACAAGGTCCGCTACAAGGGCGGCTACTTCCCCGCCCCGCCGGTGGACCACTTCGCGGACCTCCGCGCGGAGATCTCCCTCGAACTGGACAAGAACGGCCTCCAGGTCGAGCGCCAGCACCACGAGGTCGGCACGGCAGGCCAGGCGGAGATCAACTACAAGTTCAACACGCTGCTCGCCGCGGCCGACGACCTGATGCTCTTCAAGTACATCGTGAAGAACGTCGCCTGGCGCAACGGGAAGACCGCGACCTTCATGCCGAAGCCGATCTTCGGTGACAACGGCTCGGGCATGCACGTCCACCAGTCGCTGTGGGCCAACGGCGACCCGCTGTTCTACGACGAGCAGGGCTACGCGGGCCTCTCGGACACCGCCCGCTACTACATCGGCGGCATCCTCAAGCACGCCCCCTCGCTGCTCGCCTTCACGAACCCGACGGTGAACTCCTACCACCGTCTGGTCCCGGGCTTCGAGGCGCCGGTCAACATGGTGTACTCGCAGCGCAACCGCTCCGCGGCGATGCGTATCCCGATCACGGGCTCGAACCCGAAGGCCAAGCGCGTCGAGTTCCGCGCGCCGGACCCGTCCTCGAACCCGTACCTGGCGTTCTCGGCGCTGCTCATGGCCGGCCTGGACGGCGTGAAGAACAAGATCGAGCCGCCGGAGCCGATCGACAAGGACCTCTACGAGCTGGCCCCCGAGGAGCACGCGGGCGTCGCCCAGGTCCCGACCTCCCTCCCGGCCGTCCTCGACGCCCTCGAGGCGGACCACGAGTACCTCCTGGCCGGCGGTGTCTTCACCCCCGACCTGATCGAGACGTGGATCGACTACAAGCGCACGAACGAGATCGCCCCGATCCAGCTGCGGCCGCACCCGCACGAGTTTGAGCTGTACTTCGACATCTAGAACGCGAACGCGGGGTCGGGTGAGCCCGATGCCGCGTCAGCATGGACAGTGGGGCCGTCTCCCGGAACGGGGAGGCGGCCCCGCTGTTCTGTTGGTCTCGCGCTGACACCGGCTAATGTCGCTCTCGTCTCCCTGCCCCACGATCAGTCCCTGCCTAGGTGAGCACCGCACATGAGTGAAAAAGTGAGATTCCCGAGCGTCGTCGGCCCCGCACTGGCCGGGGTGATCGACCTGCCGGAGGGCGAGATCCGAGGTTGGGGGCTCTTCGCACATGGATTCACCCTGGGCAAGGAATCACCGGCCGCCTCGCGCGTCTGCAAGCAGCTGGCACGCGAGGGGATCGGCATGCTGCGCTTCGACAATCTCGGGATCGGAGACTCCGAGGGCGACTGGGGGGACGGTTCCTTCACCGTCAAGGTGCAGGACACTGTCCGTGCCGCGGCCTTCATGGCGGAGCGAGGGACTCCGGTGGATTTGCTGGTGGGGCACTCGTGGGGCGGCGCCGCCGCGATCGCAGCTGCGTGCGAGATCGTCGGCCTCCGCGCGCTGGCCACGATCGCGGCGCCCGTCGATCCCAGTCACGTCGAGCGGCAGTACGACTCGGTCCTGGATCGCGTCCTCAGTGACGGGGCGCACGAGTGGTTCGTCGGCGGGAGGACTCTGGTTCTCAAGCGCGCCTTCGTCGAGGACGTGCGCCGGGCTCACCTGCGCGACCGGATCGGCGAGGTGGACCTTCCGCTCCTCGTGGCGCATTCGCCCACCGACTCCACCGTCGACATCTCCAATGCCGCGGAGATCTTCCAGGAGGCACGGCACCCGCGAAGCTTCATCTCGCTCGAAGGCGCGGACCATCTGCTGACCGCGCGAGGGCAGGCGCAGCGGGCCGCTCACATCATCAGCGCCTGGGCCGACCAGTACCTCGACGAGCCACGGCCCCAATAAGCGGCATCTGGCATCTCGGACGACTGCCAGCGGCTCGGTGACGATTCGGCCTCCGGGGCTGCGGCCTTTCTGGGAGCAGGGGGAGCGATACCCGGTTTGTGGCGGCGGTTCGCCGTATGGTGGGAGGGATCCGTGACGTCCCCAGCAGGTTGTGCGTCGGTCTGATGCCGGTAGTCGGTGGCTCCTGAGAGGTGCGATACCCGCCAGCGGATGCTTTCCCAGCCCTCTGCGGCTGGCCCATCATCGTGCTGCCGGGTCGGTTCCGGTCGACAGGCTGTCGTGGGCGGAAGAGCGTCGCACGCCGCAGGTCATCGCCTCGTCCCTTCTGCAGTGCACGGAAAATGGGAAGGGGCGCTGAGTGCGCCATGTTGGATCTGTCGCGTGAGGAGCGGCTGGCCGCGGCGTTCGTGGAGCTCGCCGACACGCTGGTCAAGGACTTCGACGTCATCGCGTTCCTGCACCAACTGACCGAGCACTGCGTGGACCTGCTGGACGTACGTGCGGCCGGGGTGGTGCTTGCTCTGCCAGATGGTCCGGTGGTGGACGTGGCAGCCTCCGACGAGAACACCCGCCGTCTTGAGCTGGCCGGCGTGGAGTGGGACGAAGGCCCATGTCATGACTGCTATCGCAGCGGGACTTCCGTGGCCGAGAAACGCGTGGACGATGCCCTCGCCCAGGTGCGGTGGCCGCAGTTCGCGCCGCGGGCGCGGCAGGCCGGTTTCACCTCGGTGGTGGCCGCCCCGCTCCAGTTGCGCGGTCAGGTCATCGGCGCCCTGAACCTGTTCAGAGACCAGGTCCACCCGCTGGCCCCTGCCGGTCTGCGGCTGGGACAGGCGCTGGCGGACACCGCCACCATCGGCATCCTCCAACAATGGGCGGTACACGAGCACTTGAGCGTCATCGCCCAACTGCAGCAGGCCCTGGACAGCCGGATCATCATCGAGCAGGCGAAGGGCGCGCTGTCCAACCGCCGCCAGATCGGTGTCGACGAAGCGTTCCGCCTGATGCGCCGCCACGCCCGCAACCGGCGGGCTCCGCTCACCGCCGTGGCCATGCAGGTGCTGGATGGCACCGCCGAGCGGACGTTGTTGGATCCCGGCACCGGCACCGGCACCGAAACCAGCACCAGCACCTGACCCGGCAGCCGTGGAAAGGCGGTGCGCCGTGCCGGATCGTCCGATGGCCGCACATCTGCTCGCCCTCACCTCGTATCGCGGGGCAGGCATGCCGTTGCTGCCGCTGACCGCCTGCACAGGACTGCTGGGCCTTGACGGGCTGGCGTTCACCCTGGCCCCCGGCGGCCGGGGTGCCGAACTCCTGCAACACAGCGGCCTGTTGAGCGGCGCGCTGGAAGATCTTCAACGGGTCCAGGGCCAGGGCCCCACCCCGGAGGCGGCCAAGCAATCCGCCATGGTGCTGATACCTGACGTCGCGGCGGTGGCGACCGATCGTTGGCCCGGCCTGCCCGGCCCGCTGACCGACCTGGGTATCGCCGCGGTCTTCGCCTTACCCCTCAGGATCGGGGTCATCACGCTGGGCGTGCTCACCGGCCACCGCACCACCCCCGGCCCGCCGGCCGACGGCCAACTCGCCGACTCCCTCGCCCTGGCCAACGCCCTGGCCGGCCTCCTCATCAACCTCGCCGCCCGGCCCGGCGCCACCGGCTTCCTCGACGTCCAGATCGGCGACCTGTACTTCGCGGAGGTCCACCAGGCCACCGGATACCTGGCCACCGAACTCGACGTCCCGCCGGCCCAGGCCCTCATCCGGCTCCGCTCTCACGCCTTCACCCACGGCCTGCCCCTGCTCGCCACCGCCCGCGCCGTGCTGCACCACCAACTCCACCTGGAAAACGACAGGCCTTGACGGCGCCAGGGGTCTCTGCTGCCTCAGGGCTCGGTCGTCGGGTTCATCGGGTTCGTTGGGTTCGTCGGGTTCGTCGATTCGGTGGCGTGGAGGTGTTCGGCGTTGATGCGCTGTGCTTCCTCGAGCTGGTCTTCGAGGATGACGATGCGGCAGGCGGCCTCGATAGGGGTGCCCTGGTCGACGAGTTCCCGGGCGCGGGCGGTGGCGAGCAGGGGCAGGCCGGGTTTCCCGGACAGCCCGCTCAGGCGGCCGGGGCCAGGTCGCGTTCGGTGAGCCACCGATTCGCGGCTGCCGGGGTGCCGAGGAGGTCGATGAACTTGCCGCCCGACAGCGCGAGGGCGCTGTTGGCGAAGTCGAGTGCAACGTACTGCTCCGCGCCCGGCGCGGGCGGTGGGGGCGGTGGGGGCGGTGGGGCCGGTTCGGCGGTCACGGCCTCCATGGTCGCCTTCACATTTCTCATGGTACGCCTTGCTTTTATCCGTGAGAGGCGATTACGGTTCCTCGCGGATGAACTGATCTCTATCCGTGAGGAAGTGTTCTGTCATGGCTGCTCCCGGCCCTACCGACGAGCAGATCTCCGTACGCGTCTTCGGCGGCCCGACCGCCCTCTTCGAGTACGGCGGTCTGAGGTTCCTCACCGATCCCACCTTCGACGCACCCGGCGACTACCCGACCCCGGGCGGGCCCGGCCTGACCAAGACCGCGCCCGCCTCCGCCTCCCTCGCCGATCTCGGCCCCGTCGACGTGGTGCTGCTCTCGCACGACGAGCACCCCGACAATCTCGACACCTCCGGCCGCGCCCTGCTCGCCGGCATACCGCTCACCCTCACCACTCCCGGTGGCGGGCGCCGCCTGCACGACAGCCTGGGCGACAGGGCCAAGGGCCTGGCCGACTGGGAGTCCGTCGAGCTCGACCGGCCCGGCGGCGGCGGCCGGGTGAGGGTGACGGGCGTGCCCGCCGTCCACGGTCCCGGCAGGCGCGAGGACGTCGAACCGGTCACCGGCGAGGTCGTCGGCTTCGTCCTGACCGGCGACGGCCTGCCCACGGTCTACGTCAGCGGCGACAACGCCTCGCTCACCGCGGTCGAGCAGACAGCCGACCGGTTCGGTCCGGTGGACACCGCCGTCCTCTTCGCCGGCGCTCCCCGCTTCCCCTTCCTGTTCGACGGCGCGCCGATCGTCCTCGACAGCGCCCAGGCCGCCGAGGCCGCGAGGATCCTCGGGGCGCGCCGGGTCGTCCCCGTCCACTTCGACAGCTGGGCCCACTTCACCGAGGGGCGGGACGATCTGGTGTCCGCCTTCGCCGCCGCGGGTCTCGCCGACCGGCTGCACCTGGCCTGACGTTCAGCTCCGCGGTTCAGTTCCGTAGGAAGCGGATCGACGGGCGCGTGAACCGTTCGCCCTCGTCCGCGAGCGTCGTCACCACCGCCCTCACCCCGTACACCTTCGCGATCAGCTCCTCCGTGATCACCTCGGACGGCGTGCCCGACGCGTGGGCCACGCCTTCGCGCAGCACCAGTACGTGGTCGCAGAACATCGCTGCCAGGTTCAGGTCGTGCAGGGCGATGACGCTCGTCAGCGGAAGGTCCGCCACCAAGGAGAGGAGGTCCAACTGGTGCTGGATGTCCAGGTGGTTGGTCGGTTCGTCCAGGAGGAGTTCCTGGGGGGCCTGGGCCAAGGCCCTCGCTATCTGGACCCGTTGGCGTTCCCCGCCGGAGAGTGTGTGCCAGGACTGGGCGGCCCGGTCGGAAAGGCCCGTGCGGGTCAAGGCCTCCCGTACCGCCTCTTCGTCCTGGGCGGTTGAGGGCGACCATGCCCTGCGGTGCGGGATGCGGCCCAGGCGTACGACCTCCTCCACCGACAGCTCGACCTGCGTGGTGGCGTCCTGGTCGACCACCGCCACCCTGCGTGCCACCGTGCGGCGGCCCACGTCCCGCAGTGGGTCGCCGTCCAGGGTGACCACTCCCGATGCCGGGGCCAGGACGCCCGCCAGGATGCGCAGGAGGGTGGACTTGCCCGAGCCGTTCGGGCCGAGCAGACCGACCGTGGATCCGGGGGGTGGGGCCAGGGTCACGCCGTCGACGATGAGGCGGCCGCCGGCCTCTCTGGTCACCCGGTCGGCGCGCAGGCCAAGTTCGGCGTGCGAGGTCATACCGTCCGGGGCCACGTCGTCCGGCGTCATGTCGTACGGAGTCACGTCGTCCGGCGTCATGTCGTCTTCCGCGTGCGGTAGAGGACCAGGACGAACGCCGGGACGCCGATCAGGGACGTCACCACACCCACCGGCACCTCCTGCGGGTCCAGGACCGTGCGGGCCAGCGTGTCTACCCACACCAGGAACACCGCGCCCGCGAGTGCGGTCACCGGGAGCAGGCGGGCGTGGCCGGAGCCGGCCAGGGCGCGGGCCGCGTGCGGCAGGACAAGCCCCACGAAGCCGATGGCGCCCGCGCTGCTGACAAGCGCCGCCGTCAGCAGGGCCGTGACGGAGAGCAGGATCAGCCGGGTACGGGCCACGTGGACGCCCAGCGTCGCCGCCGCGTCCTGGCCGAACACGAACGCGTCCAGGGTGCGGGCATGCGCCAGGCAGATCGCGAGGGCCACGAAGAACACCGCCCCGCACATCCAGACGTCCGTCCAGCCCACCCCGCTCAACGAGCCGAGCAGCCAGAACAGGACACCCCGCGTCGTCTCCGCGTCGCCCGCGGTCAGGATCACGAACGAGGTGAGCGCGGAGAAGAGCTGCATCGCGGCCACCCCGGAGAGCACCACCCTGTCGACGCTCCCGCCCAGGGTGTGGCTGAGCAGCAGGACGAGGGCGAAGGAACAGAGGGCTCCCACGAAGGCGCCCGCCGAGATCGACACCACTCCCCCGCCGACCCCCAGGACGACGATCGCGACCGCGCCCGTGGACGCCCCGGAGGAGACGCCGAGCACGAACGGGTCGGCGAGCGGGTTGCGCAGGAGTGACTGGAGGACCGTTCCGCAGACCGCGAGGCCCGCGCCGCAGACCGCCGCGAGAAGCGTGCGCGGCATGCGCAGGTTCCAGACGATGCCGTCCCGGAGCGGCGTCAGCGTCGCCTCGCCCCAGCCGAGGTGTGCCGCCACCGCCGACCACACGTCCGGTACGGAGATGCTCGCCGGGCCGATGGTGACGGCCACCGCCACGGAGAGGGCGAGGGCGGCGAGACCGGCCGTCCAGAACAGGGTCTGCCGTATGCCACCCGGGACACGGATACCGCCCGGGACACGGACACCGCGCGGGAGGGCTCCCGTCACTTGGCGAGCCCGAACTCGCGCAGCGCGTGCGCGACTTGCTCCACGCCGTCCACCGTGCGGATCGTCGGGTTCATGGCCTGGCCGCTCAGCAGCACGTACCGCTTCTTCTTCACGGCGATCAGGTTCTTGGTGACCGGGTTGGACTCCAGGAACTCGATCTTCTTCTTCGCGCTCTCGGCCGTCTGTGACTTGCGGGTGAGGTCGCCGATGACCAGGACGTCCGGGTCGCGGTCCGCCACCGTCTCCCAGTTGATCTGGGGCCACTCCTCACGGGTGTCGTCGAAGACGTTCTTCACGCCCAGTTCGCGGGTGATGATGCCCGGCGCTCCGCAGCAGCCCGCCATGTAGGGCGCGTCGGAGTTGGCGAACCAGTAGAGGAGCGTCGTGCCGGACGCGTCTGCGTTCTTGACGGCCTTGGTGGCCTTGGCCACCCGGCCCTTGAGGTCGGCGATCAGGCGTTCGCCGCGCTTCTCGACCCCGAAGGCCTTGGCCAGGTCCCGCACCTCGCCGTACACCGTGTCCATGGTCAGCGTCTTGACGCGGCTGCCGTCGCCGTCACCGCTGTTGTCCTTGCCCGCACAGTCGGAGGGCGAGACATAGGCGGGTACGCCGAGTTCGGCGAACTTGGCGCGGTCGGCGACGCCGCCCTTGCTGACCGTCGCCAGGAAGGAGGCGGTGACGAAGTCCGGTTCCTGGGCGAGGACCTTCTCGAACGAGGGGTAGCGGTCGGCGAGCCTGTCGACCTTGGCGTTGTCCTTCTCCAGGCCCTTGAGGACCGGGTCCGTCCAGGTGCCGGTGCCTGCCATGCGGTCGGCGAGGCCGAGGGAGAGCAGGATCTCGGTGGAGCCCTGGTCGAGGGAGACCGCCCGCCGCGGCGGCGCCTTGATCTCCGTCTTCTTGCCGCAGGAGGTGAGGGTGAGCGGGTAGCCGTCGGCCTTCTTGGCCGCGGAGTCGCCGGAGCCGCCGGAGTCCGCGGAGCCGCCGGACGAGCCGCAGGCGCTCAGGGTGACGGCCAGGGCTGCCGCGAGAAAGCCGGAAATACGTACATGACGGGCTGTGGAGGACACACGATCCCTTGAGTCTCACGGCTCATACGCGGAGCCTGGCCTGCTTCGTCACCTCCGCCGCTCGGTGCGCGGGCGAAGGTGCCAGCAGGTCTTCGGACTCGGGGATCGACCGGACGGGGCGCCTTCCCAGACGTCCGTGGACGCCCAGTGGCCGTTGCCCCGCCCGTTCCCCCTCACCGCTGCGCGTCAGTTCCGGATTCGCACCGGATTCCCTGGCCCTGGTGTGGGTTGACTGGCGCTCGCAAGCTACCACGCCAGGTCAGGACGGCTGCTCGGGCCTAGGTGCGCCGCGGTAGGTGCCGAACGCCCACTTGTTGCCCTCGGGGTCGGCGATCCCGAACTCCCTGCTGCCGTACGGCTGGTCCTCGATCTCGCGCGTGATCTCGACCCCGGCAGCGCTGAGCCGCTGGTAGAGGTCGTCCACGTGGTCGGTGACGACGTACGCACCGAAGGTGCCCGGCTTCAGGCACCAGTCCTGGGACTTCTCGTCGTACGAGCCGAGCATGACCGCGCCGCCCTCGGGCCAGTCGAGCTCGGCGTGGGCCACGCGGTCGCCGTCCTCGTAGACGGCGGTGCGCAGGAAGCCGACCGTGCCGACCAGGAAGTCGATCAGGGCGGGGGCGTCGTGGGCCTGGAGCGTCGGCCAGACATCGGGGGCGCGCCCGGCGGAGGTGGACTGGGACTGCTGCTGCTTCTCGGTGGTGTTCATGGGTCCTACTCTTCGCCCCCGCCATAGCTCCCGGCTTGGATATTCCGGCACTCTTCGGCCAGCCAGCCGCTGGGGCTCACCCCCGTGTACTGCCGGAAGTCCCGCACCAGGTGGGAGTGGTCGTAGTAGCCGCAGTCGGCGGCGACGCGGGCCAGGTCGGGGGCGCCGCCCGCCGCGACGGGGCGTACGACGGCGTTGCGTGCGCGCTGGAAGCGCATCAGGCGGCCCGCCTGCTTGGGGCTCAGGCCGGTCTCGGCGCGGAAGAGCGTGGTGAGACGGCGTTCGCTGAGCGCGACGTGCCGGGAGAGGCCGCGCAGGGTGCCGACGCCCCGGTGCCGGGCCAGCCAGGCCCAGGCCTCGGCGACCTCGGGCCGTACGGCCCCGGCCGCTTCGTCGTCGGCCGCGCGCTGCCTCAAGTAGGCCGACAGGGAGGCGAACCGCTCCTCCCAGCCGCCCTGCTCGCACAGCAGCTCCCGTAGGTCGGCGGCGCGGCGCCCCATCACATCCGCGCCCGGCGTCACCAGGTCACCGGCCAGTTCCGCCGCCGGTACGCCGAACAGGGCGCGGGCGGCGAGCGGGTGCACGGCGAGCTGGATGCCCGCCTCGTGCTCGGGCCGCACGACGTACGCCGGGGACTGGTGCAGGCCGCCCAGGACGATGTCCGTGCGGACGGCGTCGGGGCCGCCCGCCTGCTCGGGGCTGAGGCCGCTGACGACGGGGCCGTCAAGGGAGAAGATCAGCGTCAGATACGGGGACGGCAGGCCGCGGTGCAGGCCTGGGTGCTCCCCCGCCGTGCGGTAGCCGACGACGGACACCACCATGCCGTCGAGCCGCGGAGCGGCCCGCACGAACTCGCGGGAGACGGTCTCCATGCCTTCCAGTATGCGATGGGCGGGGCTCCGAAGCAGGCCCGTAAGTCTGCCGGACGTCCGCTGTGCCTACCCGCGCACGGGCGTCCCATGCCCGTTCCGTCCGGTGATGTCGATCATGGGAATCCGCCGCCCTACCTCGTACGATGACCCGCCGCTCCGGACGGGGCGCAGACCGCTCTCAGGGGGCACAAAATCATGGCAGTAAAGGCAAAGAGCAAGCTGGCCGTACTCGGCACGGCGGGCGCGCTCACCGCGGCCGTCCTCGCGGGGACGGCGCTCTGGCCGAGCACGGACGCGACGGCCGCGGACGACTCCGCGAAGAGCGCGAAGTCGGCGAAGACCGCGGCCGAGCTGAAGCACTGGCCCAAGCCTGTCGCGACGAAGCTGGGCAAGGTCATCGCGAAGAACGGCCACAAGGGCGCGTACGCGGTCTTCGACGCGGACAACACGACGTACCGCAACGACCTGGAGGAGTCCCTCCTGCCCTTCCTGGAGATGAAGGGAGTGCTGACCCGCAAGTCGATGGACCCGTCGCTGAAGATCATCCCCTTCAAGGACACGGCGAAGCACAAGGAGAGCCTCTACAGCTACTACAACCGGCTCTGCGAGGTCGACGACCAGGTCTGCTACCCGTGGGCCGCGCAGATCTTCTCCGGCTTCACGCTGAAGGAGCTCAAGGGGTACGTCGACGAGCTCCTGGCGTACGACAAGCCCATCCCCGCCGAGTACTACGAGGACGGGAAGCTGACGAAGACCGAGGTCGAGGCGCCCGAGTTCTTCACCGGCATGCAGGAGCTCTACAAGTCGCTGCGCAAGCACGGCATCGAGGTGTACGTCGTCAGCGCGGCCAGCGAGGACCTGGTGCGGATGGTCCTTTCCGACCCCAAGTACGGCTACAACGTGAAGCCCGAGAACGTCATCGGCGTCGGCCTGCAGCTCAAGGACCGCAAGACCGGCGAGGTCACCAGCTCCCGCAAGGAGATCGCGGAGGGCCGCTTCGACCAGAAGAAGCTGGCCAAGCGTGAGCTGACGCCGAACCTGTGGGCGCCCCTGACCTGGTTCCAGGGCAAGCCCGCGGCCATCAACACGTACATCGACGAGTGGAAGAAGCCGGTCCTGGTGGCGGGCGACACCCCGGTGAGCGACGGCCCGATGCTGTTCCACTCGGCCGACGTGGAGCACGGCGGGGCGCGGGTCTGGGTCAACCGCAAGGACTCGTACATGAAGCAGCTGGACGGGATGAAGCAGAAGAACGCCGACCGGCAGCGGGAGCTCGGGCAGAAGGTGACCGCGGACAAGCGGTGGCTGACGGTGGTTCCGGACGAGATCCGCTAGCCCCTGAGGAGTGGCTCAAGCGCCGGGCGGTCCGGAACCCGCGCCCTCCGGACCCGCGGCGCTCACCACCCCCGACGCGATCGCCTCGGTCAGCGCCGCGTGGTCCTGGGCGTTCTGCGCGGCGTAGCGCAGCGCGAAGTCCGTGATCGCCCGGTCGAAGGTGTCCGAGCCGCCCAAGTAGGCGGCTATGGCGATGCGGTCGCCGGAGCGGGCGTGGGCGCGGGCCAGGGCCGTGCCGCAGAGCCGGGCGTAGGAGCGCAGCTCCGCGGCGGACATGGTCTCGACGTCCGCCGAGCCCTTCATGTCGCGCAGCTGACGCCAGTAGAAGGCGCGGCCCTGGGGGCCCGTCATCCAGCCGAGGAAGATGTCGCTCGCCGCCTGGAGCAGGCGCTGGCCCGCGACCACGCGGTGGCCGGGGTGGACGTACGGTCCCGCCGGGAGATGCTCCTCCAGGACCGAGCGGACCGCCTCCTTGATCTGGAGGAAGAGCGGGTCGTCGGCGTCGCGCCCGGCGAGGAGCACGATGTAGCAGCGGGTGCCGACGCTGCCCACGCCCACCACTTTCCGCGCCGCGTCCACGAAGTGGTAGCGGTCCAGGAGGAGTCGGCGTTCCTCGGAGAGGGTGGAGCGGTAGTCACCGAAGATCTTGCGCACGGCCGCGAGGTCCGAGGCACCCGCCGGTTCGATGAGCGGCGGGTCGTGGATGATGCGGCGGACGCCGGGAGCTCCGTCGACCTCTTCCGTCAGCTTGCCGAGCGCCTGCAGGCTCGTGCGGCGGCGGGCCCGGTCCAGGGCGGTCGCCGCGCGCTTGCGGTGGCGATTGGAGCGGATGAGGGGCAACAGGTCGTGCGCGTCGGTGCGTTCGTACCACACCGCCAGTTCGCCGAGGCCCGCCAGACGTCTCATCGACGCGCGGTACGCCGCCACCGCCGCGAGGCACGCCTCACGTGCCCCGCGCTCCGGGTCGCCGTTGTCGCGGGACGCCACGGCGATGCTGGCGGCCAGACGTTTGACGTCCCACTCGAAAGGGCCGGGGCAGGTCTCGTCGAAGTCATTGAGGTCGAAGAGCAGGGCCCGTTCCGGGGAGGCGAACAGGCCGAAGTTCAACAGGTGCGCGTCGCCGCTGAGTTGGACCGTGAGCCCGGTGTTCCACTGGACGGCCAGGTCTCCCGCCATGACGGCGGCGGCGCCCCGCAGGAAGGAGAAGGGAGAGGCGGCCATGCGGGCGTACCGGATGGGCAGCAGCTCCTGGACGCGGTCCGCGCCCTGCCGCTCGAGCACGGCCACCGGGTCTGCGCGGTCGGCGGAGGGTATCCAGGCCCCGTGGGAGGAACGGGAGGCACTCTTGCGGGCGGCCTTGCCCTGCCGGGCACGTTCGTCCGGAGTGGTCATCGCCCCTCTCCCCTCTCCGTCGGCAGCTCCCGGCACCAGCCTCCCCTCAGGTGCAGCCAATGCCGCCACCGGCGCGTACGCATGCCGGGTACGCCGAACGGGTGACGCGGGCGAGGCGGTCCTGACCTCAGCTTCCGCTGCGATCCGGGCCTCAGCTTCCGCTGCGATCCGGACCTCAGCTTCCGCCCGCCACCGCCCACGCCGCCACCCTCTTGGCCAGCGCCCCGCCCGCCCGCGTCCACGCGAAGTGGTCCAGAGGGCCGCCCGCCTCCTGCGCGGAGTACCGCAGGCGGGTGACGCGGGCCGCGGGCACCTTGCCGACGAGGTGGTCGACGGCGGGTGCGGGGGCCCAGGTGTCGCCCTCGACGCGGACCACGAGGACGGGCAGGTCGAGATTGCGCAGGGCGGCCTCGTAGTCGTGCGGTGAGCCGGGGGACGAGTAGCGGCCCGTACGCCCCTGCCGCGCCCAGTCCCGCATGACGCCCTTGGACTGGTTGCCGCCGAAGCCGAGCTTTGTCCCTGGCCAGCGGCCGAGCAGGGTCGACGTCGCCGCGATGAACAGCTCACCGACGAGCAGCAAAGGCCCGCGCAGGGGGCCGTACGCACGGAACCAGACAGAGCCCGAGGCGACGAGGGCGACTCCGTCGACGCCGGGGCCGATCCCCAACGCGGCGTGCACGAGCCCCAGTTGGCCGCCCATGCTGTGGCCGAGAAGGTACAGCGGGGGCTCCGGGCCCAGTTCGGCGCGTATCGCCTCGATGACCGCCACGATGTCCTGCTCGACGATCGTGCGGTAGCCGTGGTCGACGGCGTCCGCGTCCGTCACCCGCGGGGTGCTCTCCCCCTGCCCGCGCATGTCCACGGTCAGGGCGGTGAGCCCCTCCGCGTGCAACTGGCGTGCGAACGCGCGGTAGTAGCGGGCCGGGGTGCCCATGGCGGGCAGGATCAGGACGGCCGGCGCGGGGCGGGGCGATGCCTCGCTCCCGCGCAGGCCGCGGACGGGAAACCGTGCCCCGTCCGGGAGTTGAGCGGTCACGAGCAGCGGCAGCTCGCCTGCGGGCTCCTGCTGGGCGGGGACGGATTCCGGCTGAGTCATGCGGTCAGCATGAACCACGCGTACGGGCGGAGGCCGCCTGGGCCCCACCCGTACGCGTCCGCGCGACAGTTCAGCGGCTGTACCGCATCAGGGCGCGCACCATATGGCAGGTGATGTCCGACGGCGGATGGATTCCCACGTCCTCCGCCATGCTCCGGATCCTGGCGTTGTCGGCTTGGTTCGGCATATAGACGCCCGAGTCGAGCAGGGCTATCGCCAGGCGCATGGCCTTCAGGCGCCGGTTGTGCATGATGTACCACTCGCGCGGCCGGCCGGCAGGGAGCGGTCGCTTCTCCAGTGGTGCGTACGTCGGGTCGATGAACACGGGCCGGGAAGCGTTGCGCTTCGACTTAGATGTGAGTGCGGCAGCGGGCACAGGCATCCTCCTGTCGCGATCAGGACCCCCGTCGGGAACCCTCGAACATTGCTTCAATTCTACTGCCGGGCACTGACAATCGCCGCTGGCCAGACGGCCTTTGGGGAGGTGTGACGGGTGGGTCGCGGGTAGCGTGTGCGGCATGGAGATCTGGATCAATCCCGCCTGCTCGAAGTGCCGCAGCGCGCTCACGCTGCTCGACGCGGAGGGCGCCGACTACACCGTCCGCCGCTACCTCGACGACGTCCCCTCCGAGGACGAGATCCGCGCCGTCCTGGAGCGGCTCGGTCTGGAGCCGTGGGACATCACGCGCACCCAGGAGGACGCCGCCAAGGAGCTGAACCTGAAGGACCGCGAGGCCTGGCCGCGCGACGCGTCCGGCCGCGACCGCTGGATCACGGCGCTCGCCGAGCACCCCAAGCTCATCCAGCGGCCCATCATCACCGCCGACGACGGCACCGCGGTGGTGGGGCGCACGGAGGAGGCGGTGCGGGACGCGCTGTCCCGGTAGCCGCCGAGCGGGCGGCCGAGCGGGCAGCCGAGCGGGCGGCCGAGCGCGGCGCAGATGACGGCCGACCGATGGGTCATATCCGTCAAACCGTTACACATGCCTCCATAGCGTTGGGGACTCCACACGCCGTCGGCCGGACGAAGGATCCGGGGAACGGAAAGGAGCGCGCCGTGCGGAGCCTGATGTGCGAAGGCGTATACGGAACCATCCTCGCGAGCGCGCTGATCGCGGCGCTGCACTCGGAGAAGCAGGCATACACGCCCTTCTACGACGCGGCCTGGATCATGGTGACCGCGGGCACCGCCGCCCTCGCGCACGGATACGCGCACCACATGTCCGCGCACCGGCCGGGATCGGGCCTGCACCGGTGGCGGCAGCTGGCCCGGGAGCTCATGGACGAGTGGCCGGTGGTCGTCGCCTGCTGGCCCACCGTGGGGCTGCTCCTGCTCGCCGGGACCTTCGGCTGGTCCGAGGCGCCCGTCACCTACTCCGCGCTCCTCCTGAACGCGGCCCTCCTCCTCGGCTGGGGCACCTTCGCCGCGCTCCGGGCGGGATACCGGCGGCGCTCGGCCTTGCTGCTCGGCATGGCGGACGCGACGATCGGGCTGCTGATCGCGGCGGCCAACGCCGTCATCAAATGACGCGGGACGTGAAGTGGGCCACATCCACCGCTGGTAACACGGGGTTCACATTCGAGCAATGGACGGGAAATCGCCTGTTGGCAGGCTGCCCGCATCACCACGGCACCGCAGCACCCGCACGTTCTGCGCCGTACCGAGCATTTAAAGGATGGCCCCGTGACCTTCAAGGCTGAGTACATCTGGATCGACGGCACCGAGCCGACCGCCAAGCTCCGTTCGAAGACGAAGATAATGGCGGACGGCGCGGAGCTCCCCAACTGGGGCTTCGACGGATCCAGCACCAACCAGGCCAAGGGTCACGCCTCCGACCGTGTGCTCAAGCCGGTCTTCACCTGCCCCGACCCCATCCGCGGCGGCGACGACGTACTCGTGCTGTGCGAGGTCCTCAACACGGACATGACGCCGCACGAGACCAACACCCGTGCCGCGCTCGTCGAGCTCGAGGAGCGGTTCGCCTCGCAGGAGCCGATCTTCGGCATCGAGCAGGAGTACACCTTCTTCGAGGGCGACCGCCCGCTCGGCTTCCCCGTCGGCGGCTTCCCGGCCGCGCAGGGCGGCTACTACTGCGGTGTCGGCGCGGACGAGATCTTCGGCCGTGACGTCGTCGAGGCGCACCTGGAGAACTGCCTCAAGGCGGGCCTCGGGATCTCCGGCATCAACGCCGAGGTCATGCCGGGCCAGTGGGAGTTCCAGGTCGGCCCGCTCGCCCCGCTGGAGGTCTCCGACCAGCTGTGGATCGCCCGTTGGCTGCTCTACCGCACCGCCGAGGACTTCAAGGTGTCGGCCACGCTCGACCCGAAGCCGGTGAAGGGCGACTGGAACGGCGCGGGCGCGCACACCAACTTCTCGACCAAGGCGATGCGTGAGGGCTACGCGCCGATCATCACCGCCTGCGAGTCCCTCGGCGAGGGCTCGAAGCCGCTCGACCACGTCAAGAACTACGGCGCAGGCATCGACGACCGTCTGACCGGCCTGCACGAGACCGCTCCGTGGGACGAGTACAAGTACGGCGTCTCGGACCGCGGCGCTTCGGTCCGCATCCCGTGGCAGGTCGAGGTGGAGCAGAAGGGCTACATCGAGGACCGCCGCCCGAACGCGAACGTCGACCCGTACGTCGTGACGCGGCTGCTCGTCGACACCTGCTGCACCGCCCTGGAGAAGGCCGGCCAGGTCTGATCCCGCTCTCCTTGTACGTTCCTGAAGGGGGCGCCCGCCGATTCGGCGGGCGCCCCCTTCGGCATGGGAGACCGCTGCCCCTCCCATCTGCTTCAATGGGGTCATGGGCAGCTACGGGAACACCGCGACGGGTCGTCACCACGACCTCGAGCCGTTCTGGCCTTCCCGTCAGCACCATGACTTCGACCGGGTGTGTTGCCGCGCGATGAACGCGCAGGCCCGCTAAAGCCGTTCACCCGGCCTTCGCCTGACGCGCACGACGTACGTACGTCCTTGACGACTGACGACTCCTCCGCGCGAAAGAGCTGACTTCCATGGCGAACTCTCGTTCCTTCTCGGCATCCACCGCTTCCACCGCCACCGCCACGCCCCTGACCAGCCCCGCCCGTGGGCGGCTGCGGGCCGTCGCCCCGGACGAGGTGGCGCAGATCACCGACTTCCTGCCGCCGGGCGCGACCTGGCTGCCCGCGCCCCAGCACACGCTGCCCACCCTGCCGGGCCAGCCGCCGATGATCGGCTACCTGGTCCTCGTACCGGCCGGGCAGGAGCCCGTCACCGCCGAGCCCGAGCCGCTCCAGGTGACCGGGCAGGAGCAGGGGCCTGCTTCCGGTGGGCCTGTCCGGGTCGACACCGTACAGCGGGCGGCACAGGTCGACGGCAGGCAGCTCGACCTCACCTATCTGGAGTTCGAGCTGCTCGCGCATCTCGTCGCCCACCCCCACCGGGTGCACACGCGCGACCAGTTGGTCACCACGGTGTGGGGGTACGGGCACGTGGGCGACGGGCGCACCGTCGACGTCCACATCGCACGGCTGCGGCGCAAGCTCGGCGCCGAGCACCGCCAGACGATCCAGACGGTGCGACGGGTGGGCTACAAGTACGCACCGCCGGCAACCCGCTGACCTCCGGGTTCCCTGGGGGGCCGGGCTCTGCCGCTAGCAGAACCCGGTTCCCCGGGCGGCGCGTGACGTGCAGAGTCGTCGCCATGAGACTTCTGATGCTGGGTGGTACGGAGTTCGTGGGGCGGGCCATCGTCGAGGCGGCGCTCGCGCGTGGCTGGGAGGTGACGGTCTTCCATCGCGGACGCCATGAGGCACCCGCCGGTGCGGTGTCGCTGTTCGGTGACCGTACGGCGGAGGGCGGCCTCGACGCGCTCGCCGCCTTCGACGGGGAGTGGGACGTCGTCGTCGACACGTGGTCGGGGGCGCCGCGTGTCGTGCGGGAGTCGGCGCGGCTGCTCGCGGGGCGGGCCGGACGGTATGTGTATGTGTCGAGCGGGTCCGTGTACCGGTATCCGGGGGTCGCGGGTTCGGACGAGAACTACCCCCTGGTCGAGGGAGATCCCGACGCGGATTCGGTGGCGTACGCCGAGGACAAGCGGGGCGGGGAGCTCGCGGCCGTCGGGGAGTTCGGCGCCGAGCGCACGGTGCTGGCCCGTGCGGGGCTGATCCTGGGCCCGTACGAAAACGTCGGGCGGCTGCCGTGGTGGCTGAACCGGGTCGCCCGGGGCGGGCCCGTGCTTGCCCCGGGGCCACGGGAGTTGGACCTGCAGTTCGTCGACGTGCGGGACCTCGCGGAGTGGGTCGTCGACGCGGCCTTCGCGGGTCTGCACGGCCCTTACAACATCGTCTCCCCCATCGCGCACACCACGATGGGGGAATTCCTTCAGGCGTGCGTGGCGGTGGCGGGCGCGGCCGACGTGGAACTGCGGTGGACCGACCCCTCGGTCATCGCCGAGCACGGCATCGAGCCGTGGTCGCAGCTCCCGGTGTGGCTCCCGCCGGGCGAGCTGCACGACACCATGCACCGCACCTCGACGGAGAAGGCGGTGGCCGCCGGGCTCCGGTCGCGGCCGGTCGCGGAGACGGTCGCGGACACGTGGGCCTGGATCCAGTCCCTCGGCGGGGTGGCACCGCAGCTGCCCGACCGGGGAGCGAAGGGCGTTCCCCCGGAGTTGGAGGCGAAGGCGCTGGGCTTGTAACGGGAAATGCGGGGCGGCCGGGCTGGGTATCTCCAGCCCGGCCGCCCCGCAAGGGGCGCGGGGAACTGCGCGACAAGCCCCCACCGGGCCCGCAGCCAACCCCACCTCCCAACGCAGCACCTACATCGTGGCCGACGGAACCGGCCGGGGGGCAGACTGCTCAGGTGCCGGCCCCTCGCCGTGAGAGACCCGCGGCAGCCACGAAAGCCACCGCGGCGTACGCCAGTTCCGCTCGCCCAGGAGCGTCATCAGGGACGGCAACAGCACCATCCGTACGACCGTCGCGTCCAGCAGGACCGCCACGCCCAGGCCCACGCCCATCTGCTGCATGTCCTGCATGGACAGGGTGCCGAAGACCCCGAAGACCGCCACCATGATCACGGCCGCGCCGGTCACCGCGCCCGCGGTCCGTGTGATGCCCTCGCGGATCGCCGCGCGGTTGTCCAGGCCGCTGTCCCGCGCCTCACGGATCCGCGAGACCACGAACACGTGGTAGTCCATCGACAGGCCGAAAAGGACCACGAGGACGAACAGCGGCATCCAGTTCTCGATCGCCCCCACCTGCTCGGAGCCGATCAGCTCCGCGCCCCAGCCGTGCTGGAAGACCGCAGTCATCACACCGTAAGCGGCGCCCACCGAAAGGAGGTTGAGGCCGATGGACGTCACCGCGATCACCACCGAGCGGAAGCTGAAGAGCATCAGCAGGAACGTCACCGCCGCGATGAAGGCGAACACCGGCACGATGCCCTTGCTGAGCTGGTCGCTGAAGTCCTCGGACGAGGCGAGGTCACCGCCGACGTACGCCTGCGCGTCCAGGCCGTCGAAGGCCGCGGGGACCACGTCGTCCCGCAGCTCGCCGAGCGCCTTCTTCGACTCCGCGCCACTGCCGTCACCGGGCAGCGGTACGTCGATCTCGGCCACGCCCGCGCTCTTGTGGACGGTGAGTTCGGCGCCCTTGCCGGCGTCCCGCATCACCGCCGCAAGCGCGGCCCGCGTCTCCTTCGACTCGATGTCGCCCGCGTGGTCCGCCTTGACGACCACCTGGGCAGGCGCGGGGCCGCCCGGGAACTCATCGGTGATCTCCCGGAACGAGACCGACAGCGGGGCGTCGGAGCCGAACTGCTTCTCCAGGCCCAGCTGTTCGGTCTTCATGCCGAGCGCGGGAGCGGCGAGCGCGAGCAGCAGGACCGCGGAGCCGACGGCGAAGAACTTCGGCTTGGCGAGGACGGGGCGAAGCAGCTTGCCCGCGATGCCGCCGCTGGCGTGCACGCCCTTCTTGTTCTTGCGGTTCAGGAACGGGATGCGCCCCGCGTTGATCCGGTCGCCGAGGGCGGAGAGCAGCGCAGGAAGCACCGTCACGGAGCCCAGCATCGCCACGCACACCACCAGGATCGTGGCGACGGCGAAGCCCTTGAAGAGCAGCAGGCCGGACAGGAACATGCCCGCCATGGCGACCATCACCGTCAGTCCTGAGACAAGCACGGCACGGCCGCTGGTGGCCGCCGCGATCCGCAGCGCGGTCTCGGCGTCATGTCCCGCGGCCCGCTCGTCCCGCTCGCGCCGCAGATAGAACAGGCAGTAGTCGACGCCGACCGCGAGCCCCATCAGGAACATCACCGAGTACGTCGTCTCGAACAGGTGCAGTTGGTGACTGGCGAGCGAGAGCAGGCCGAAGGCCCCCATGCACGCGGTCAGCGCGAGTCCGACCGGAAGCAGCGCCGCGACCACGGCCCCGAAGGCCACCAGGAGAATGCCGAGCGCCAACGGCACCGCGGTGAACTCGGCCCGGGTGAGATCGTCCGAGAGCAGGTCGCCGAGGTGCTTCTCGGAGCTCGCGTCGCCGAACTGGTAGACGGAGATGCCGTTCGCGGCCCCGTCGTCCTTGGCCTTCTGCACCGCGTCGAGCACCGGTTGCACGCGGTCGGCCGCGTCGTCGGACGCGCCCTTCATCTCGAAGCGGAGCAGCGCGTCCTTGCCGTCCTCGGAGGGCAGCGGCGCCTGCATCTCCCGTGTATCGCCGGTCGCGGTCAGGGCCTTGGAGAGGTCGCTCGCCGCGTCCCGCCAGCCGTCCGCGGTCTTGGAGCTGACCATGACGAGCTCACCGGCGGGCTCTTCGACGCCCGCGTCCTGAAGGATCGTCGCGGCCCGGCCCGAGTCGCCGACCCCCATCTCGTCGTCGGACGCGGTGACCATGCCCGAGGCCCCGCCGATGGTCGTGGCGAGCACGACGAAGAGCAGCCAGCCGAGGATGGCCGTCTTCCGGTGGTGTGCGCTCCACACACCGAGTCGTGCCGCGAGGTTTGGCCTCATGGCGTTTCGCCCCCATAAGTAAGCCTTGGATAAGCCGGTTGATGACGTGGCCAACGCTAGAAATCCGGGGCCCGCCCACCCAGCCGCCGAAGCCCCCACTGTCCGAAGCACAGGGCCATGAACAGGGGTGTCGTCAGGTACACCCCCGCTCGGGTGCCGGACCCAATGACCCGCGCCGATCCCAGCGGCGAGAATGCGTTCATGACGCTTGAAGAGATGGGGATCAGAAAATGACGAGGGTCCGTGAATCCGTGATCGCGGGAGCCCGCGGGCTCTACCTGGCGATCGCCACGCTCGCCGGTTCGATCACTCTCTTTGTGCTGTCGGTCCTTTCGATCGCCTTCATCCTGCTCGGCATCGGCGTCTTCACGACTCCGGTGGTCCTGACCGGCGTACGCGAGTGGGCCGGCCTGCGCCGTGCCCAGGCCGGCGCGTGGTCGGACGTGAGCATCCCGACTCCTTACCGCCCGTTCCCCGCGGACCTGCGCAGCGGCGTCACCGGACAGGTGGAGCGCACCTCGCTGATGCTGAAGGACCCGGCGACCTGGCGTGATCTGCAGTGGCTGCTCGTCGACATGACCGCCGGTTTCGTCACGGTGATCCTCGCGCCCTCGCTGCTGCTCTACTGGGTGTACGGCTATGTCCTCGCCCTGGGCGTCTGGGAGCCGATCTACAACGCGGGCGGCGGCGAGTGGTACGGCTTCATCCACGTCACCTCGCAGTCCACCGCCAACATGGCCGCCCTGCTCGGCACCGCGCTCGGCGTCACCGGCGTCTTCGCCAACCCCTCCATCGTGCGCGGCCACTTCCTCCTGGCCCGGACGCTCCTCGCGCCCACCGCCTCGATGCGGGAGCGTGAACTGGCCCAGCGCGTCGACCGGTTGACCGAGACCCGCCACGACGCCGTGGACTCGTCCGCCGCCGAGCTGCGCCGCATCGAGCGGGATCTGCACGACGGCGCACAGGCCCGCCTGGTCGCGATGGGCATGGACCTCGGCACCATCGAGGCGATGATCGAGAAGGACCCCGCCAAGGCCAAGGAAATGATCGCCAAGGCCCGGCAGAACTCCGGCGAGGCGCTGACCGAGCTGCGTGACCTGGTGCGCGGCATCCACCCGCCGGTCCTTGCCGAGCGTGGCCTCGGCGACGCGGTGAAGGCCCTGGCGCTGCGCCTTCCGGTACAGACGGACGTCGACGTGGAGCTGTTCGGGCGGGCCGATGAGCCGGTGGAGGCGGCCGCGTACTTCGCGGTGAGCGAGTCCCTGACGAACACCATCAAGCACGCGGGCGCGGACCGCGTCTGGGTGGACATCCACCACGCGGAGGGCATGCTGCGCATCGCGATCACCGACAACGGCAAGGGCGGCGCGTCCATCGGGGCGGGGTCAGGGCTGAGCGGGATCGAACGCCGACTCGGTACATTCGACGGCGTACTGGCCGTCAGCAGTCCCGCGGGCGGCCCGACCATGGTGACCATGGAGATCCCTTGCGAGTTGTCCTAGCCGAAGATCTCTTCCTGCTGCGCGACGGTCTGGTCCGGATGCTGGAGGCATTCGACTTCGAGATCGCCGCCGCTGTCGAGACCGGGCCCGAACTCACCAAGGCCCTGGCCGAGTTGGAGCCGGACGTCGCCGTGGTCGATGTACGGCTTCCGCCGTCCCACACGGACGAGGGACTGCAGTGCGCGCTCGCCGCGCGGCGGGCACGGCCCGGGCTGCCCGTGCTCGTGCTCTCCCAGCACGTGGAGCAGCTGTACGCGCGCGAGCTGCTCGCGGACGGGAACGGCGGGGTCGGCTATCTCCTGAAGGACCGGGTCTTCGACGCCGAACAGTTCATCGACGCCGTACGCCGGGTCGCCGCGGGCGGCACCGCGATGGACCCGCAGGTGATCCAGCAGCTTCTGTCACGGCGGTCGGCGGACCAGCCGCTCGGCAAACTGACGCCGCGCGAGCGCGAGGTGCTCGAACTCATGGCGCAGGGCCGGTCGAACGCGGCGATCGCCGGGGAACTCGTCGTGACGGAGCGGGCAATCGCCAAGCACACGTCCAATATCTTCGGGAAACTGGACCTTTCGGTCTCGGACGACGACAACCGGCGCGTCCTCGCCGTACTCGCCTATCTGGATCAAGGACGTTGAGAAGATCACCGGTGAGCTTCCCGGAGGGAATGCCGGGGAATTCCGCGCGTGATTGAACGGGGCCGACTCCTGTTGCGTACGTAGTCCCATGGGACGCACACCACGACGCACATCACGGAAACGATCAAAACTCGCCGGGCGCGCGATCGCCGCCTCGGCGGCGCTAATCCTGGGCGGCGGCGGAATGGTCGCGGTGAATGTCTACGCGAACGCCGGGGAAAGCTCCGGTTCGCCGTCCGCCAGGACCCAGTCCGGCCAGCAGGGCGGCAATCTGGGGTTGGCGACCATCAGCTGCCCGGATGTCGGCACCCAGCTGTCGGATGTGCCGGACGGCGCCCGCCAGGACGTCGACCGGCAACTCGCGGAGCTGGACACCCAGATCACCGCCGCGTACGAGAAGTTCGCCGAGGCACAGGACACCGAGCAGGCCGAGGCCGTGCTCGAACCGCTGGAGGAGCAGCGGCGGCCGACGATCGAGGGCATCGGCTCCTCGATCGACCAGGCGGGCGGGCAGCCACCCCAAGGAATGGACGGCATGGCGCCGTGCACCATGCGGGCGGATGACTCGACCAGGCAGCAGCAGCCCCCGCAGGACGGGGACGGCGGGCAGGAACAGCCTCCGCAGGACGGCGGCGAACAACCGCCCGGCGACGGTGACGGGGGCGAGCAGCCACCCGGTGACGGAGCGGAGCAGCCGCCGGACCAGCAGAACGGCAACGGACCCGAGGCCGGCGACTTCGTCGACATCAACTCCGTCCAGCCCAACGTCAACCGCCCCGACAAACAGCGCGGCGCCTCGCGCGGCACGTTCACCACGAAATGCGGGACGAACGAGAACGGCAAGTTCAATCCGGACAATGTCATCGCCGCGCCCGGCGTGAGCAATGGCGCTCACCATATGCACGATTACGTCGGCAATCAGGCCACGGACGCCTTCTCCGGAGATGACGATCTCGCGAACGGCGACACCACGTGCCGGAACCAGGGGGACAAGTCCACCTATTACTGGCCGGTCCTGAGGCTGCAGAACGGACAGGACGAGAACGACGCCCAGGCGGACGGCGGCGGCAAGGACCAGAATGTCGGCGAGATCCAGACACCGTCCTCGGTCACGCTGAAATTCGCCGGGAATCCGACGGGCAAGGTCGTCGCGATGCCGCGCTTCCTGCGCATCATCACCGGTGACGCCAAGGCGCTCACCAATGGTGACGTGAACGCCAACGCGTCCTGGAGCTGCACGGGCTTCGAGGACCGGCAGCTGAAGGACAAGTATCCGATCTGCCCCGAAGGCAGCCAGGTCGTACGGACCTTCAACTTCCAGAGCTGCTGGGACGGTCAGAACACCGACAGCGCCAACCACCGTACGCACGTGGCCTTCGCCGACCAGGAGAGCGGTGCCTGCCCGCAGGGGTTCAAGGCCATTCCGCAGCTGGTGCAGCGCATCGTGTACGACGTGCCGCCCGGTCCTGGATTCGCGGTCGACTCGTTCCCCGAGCAGCTGCACAAGCCGATCACCGATCACGGTGACTTCATCAACGTCTTCGACGAGGGCCTGATGAACCGCATGGCCAAGTGCATCAACAGCGGCCAGCGCTGCAACTGAGCCAACCCGCCCTACCGACCGCCCGACCCGCCCGACCGACAGACCCCCTACGCAAGCTGACCCCCCGTACCGCTGCGCGGTCAGCTCGTGTGGTGACCGGAGTGGCCCGATTGCCCCGGGCTCTTGTCCTCGTGATCCCCACCACCGCTACTCCCCGAGTGGTGCGAGGACTTCTCCACCGTCCCACCGAGCCGGCCGCGCAGCCGCATGACCACTTTCTCCTCGCCGACCGCGATCCACTTCTTGCCGACGAGGTACGTGCCGCCGTAATCGGTCGCCTCGTCGAACCATTCGGCCTGGCCACGGGCATTTGTAAAGGTTACTAGGACGTAGCGGCGGGCACCTTTGTCACAGGTGGCCTGCCGCAGTTCGGCCGCGTCCGTCTGGATGTCGGGCTTGCATCGCGCCTTGGCCGCCAGCTGCTCCAGGCTGCCGCTCGCCGTGTCCGGCACCGCGTCGTCGCCGTCCGAGCCGCACGCCACAAGCATCAGCAGCAGTCCCGCACCCATGCCCGTACGCATGCGCCCACGCATGCCCTTGCTCACGCCCGCAAGCGTCTTCCGCGCTGCCTTCATCGTCCCACCAGTCCCTTCAGGCGAGGTGAACTCGCCATCTCCGTATGCACCGTTGAGCGCAGGACGCCGCACGGATACCGTGCGCCGCACCATTCGACCCAGGGGGTACACATGACCGATCCGTCCCGACGTTCCGTGCTCGGCACCGCCGGGGCCATCGGCCTCGGTGCCGCCGTCGGCGGTGTGGCGGTTCCGTCCCACGCCGCCGAGGGGCCCGTCCAGGGCCCCGCCTTCGCCTTCGATACGGATTCCGCGCGCTCAGCACTCAACAGACTCCTGCCGCATCACGCGGAACAGTTCCGACTCAGACTCGTCCCCGCGAAGGGCGGCGCGGACCGCTTCCGGGTTTCGGGCACGACGGGGCGCATCGACGTGTCCGGCACGACGCCTGCTGTGCTGCTCACCGGGGTCCACTGGTACCTGAAGTACACCTGCGGGGCCCATATCACCTGGAACGGCGACCAGTTGGACCTGCCGAACAGGCTCCCCGCGCCGTCGCGCCCGCTGGAGCGGTCCACCTCGCTCCCGCACCGGTTCGCCCTGAACGACACGAACGACGGGTACACCGCGCCGTACGCCGACTGGGCGTACTGGGAGCGCATGATCGACGTGCTCGCCCTGCACGGCTGCAACGAGGTCCTGGTGATCGCGGGGGCGGAGGCCGTCTACCACCGGGTTCTCCAGGACTTCGGCTACAGCGACGCGGAGGCGCGCGCGTGGCTGCCCGCGCCGTCGCACCAGGCGTGGTGGCTGCTGCAGAACCTGTCGGGGTACGGAGGGCCGCTGTCGCCCGAAGTCATCGATCAGCGAGCCGAGTTGGGGCGCAGGATCGTGGACCGGCTGCGCTCCCTGGGGATGGCGCCTGTCCTTCCCGGCTACTACGGGCACGTTCCGGACGGGTTCGTGGCGCGCAACGGCGGGGACGCGCGGGTGGTGCCGCAGGGGATCTGGCACGGGTTCAAGCGACCTGACTGGCTCGACCCCCGGACCTCGTCCTTCGGGAAGGTCGCCGCCTCCTTCTACCGGCACCAGGAGCAGCTCTTCGGAGCGGCCGAGAACTTCAAGATGGACCTGCTGCACGAGGGCGGCACGGCCGGGGACGTCCCGGTGCCGGACGCGGCGCGCGGAGTGGAAGCGGCCCTGCGGAAGGCGCGCCCCGGTGCGACCTGGGTGATCCTGGGCTGGGAGGCCAATCCGCTGCCCGAGCTGCTCGACGCGATCGACCGGCGGCGGATGCTGATCGTGGACGGGGTCTCCGACCGGTACACGAGCGTCACCGACCGCGAGAAGGACTGGGGCGGAACGCCGTACGCGTTCGGCACCATCCCCAACTTCGGTGGCCGTACGACGATCGGCGCCCGGGCCCACATCTGGAACGAGAAGTTCTTCGCGTGGCGGGACAAGGGCGGCAGCGCGCTCGCGGGCACCGCGTTCATGCCGGAGGCGACGGACCGGGACCCGGCCGCGTTCGAGCTCTTCTCCGAACTCGCCTGGTCGGAGACGAAGTTGGACCTGAAGACCTGGTTCGACGGCTATGCGGGCTTCCGCTACGGCGGGCGGGACACCGATGCGAGTCGCGCCTGGCGGGCGCTGCACGACACCGCCTACCGGCACACCGCCGTCGAGCGGAGCGACCCGCACGACTCGCTGTTCGCCGCCCGCCCCGACCTGGCGGCGAACCGGGCCGCCGAGTACGCGCCACGTGCGATGACGTACGACCCCGGCCGCTTCGACGCGGCGCTCACCGGCCTCCTCGGGGTCCGTGGCGCGTTGCGGGGCAGTGCCGCGTACCGGTACGACGTGGTGGACGTCGCCCGGCAGGCGCTCGCGCACCGGAGCCGGCAGTTGCTGCCGCAGCTCCGGTCCGCGTACCGGCGCGAGGACGCGGACACCTTCCGCGCGCTGTCCACGCTGTGGCTGCGGCTGATGCGCCTGTCGGACGAACTGGTGGCGACCAACTCGGCGTTCCTGCTGGGCCCTTGGGTGGAGTCGGCGCGTCGGATGGGCACGAGTGACACGGAGCGGGCGGAGTTCGAGCGGACCGCCAAGGTGCTGATCACGGTGTGGGGTGACCGGGCGACGTCCGACGGCGGAAAGCTGCACGAGTACGGGAACCGTGAATGGGCCGGTCTGATGGCCGACTTCTATGTCCCCCGGTGGCAGAAGTGGCTCGACGAACTGGCCGACGCCCTGGCCTCGGGGCGTGAGCCGCGCGAGGTGGACTGGTTCGCGGTGGAGGAGCCGTGGACCCGGGAGCGCAAGGACTATCCGCTGCGGGGCATCGGCGACCCGTACCGGACCGCTTCACGGGTCCAGGACGTGCTGTCCCGCGCGCCCTACCAGGGCTCGCTGGAGGTCGTCGCCGACCCGCCGTCGCTTCCGCCCGGCGGGAGTGCGCGCGTCGAGGCCGTATTCCGCAACGTCAACGGCCTGCGGGCCACGGGCCGCGTCGACTTCCGGCTGAGCGGGATCGACGCGGAGCCCTCGGGTCCGGTGTCCCTGCCACGGGTCGCTCCTGCGGGCACGGGCAAGGTGGCGTGGCGCGCGAGCGCGCCGGGGACCCCGCTGGACCGTCCGCTGCGGCCGCTTCCGTACGAGATCGCTGTGCGGTACGGGCCTGCGGGCGAGCGGCGGGTGGAGGCCGTCCACGAGGGCGTGCTGTTCGAGGCGGGTCCGGTGGGGGCGAGCTGGAAGAGGTACTCCAACAACTCCGCGGTGTTCGGCGAGCTGGACGGCCGCTACGCGATCAACGGTGCGGGCGCGGACCTGTGGAAGGGCACGACGGAGTTCGGGACGCTGTACCGGGAGGGTGCCCTGCGGGACGGGGTCACGGTGACGGTCCGGGTCGATTCCCAGGCGGTGACGGGTCCTTGGGCGCGGGCGGGGCTCATCGCGCGCAACGCGATGGGGGTGGCGGGGTCACCCGGCTTCGTCGACCTCGCGGTCACTCCGGCGAACGGGGTGGTGCTGTCGTACGACACGAACGGCGACGGAACGCTGGACACGTACAAGCGGATCACGGGGATCAAGGCTCCGGTGCTGTTGCGTCTCGCGCGGGCGGGGGACACGGTGACGGGCTCGTGCTCGACGGACGGCGGGGCCAACTGGCGGGTGGTGGCGAGTGTGACGGTGCCGGGGGTTCCGGCGGCGCAGGATGTGGGGCTGTTCATGAGTGCGACCAATGGGGGCGACGGGGGGCGGGGGACTGTGGAGTTCAGTGAGTGGGGGGTCGGCTGAGGCGGATCGCGGCCCTGCGGTTCCAGCGCCGCCTTGGGGGCCGCGGGGCAATCGGGCGGGTGGGGAAAAGGCTTGTTCGGGCGGGGTTACGCCATGCGAAAGTGTGGCCATGGATATGGAGTGGGAAAAGCGGCTGGCCCATGCGTGGGCCACGGTCGAGGAGTACGACGACGGTCGCGGCGAGGAGTTTCGGGGGCTCGTCGACGCCTTGGTCGACGAGTTGCCCGAGGGGAGCCCCGTCGCCCCCTTCGAGCGGGCCTGCGCGTTCGACTCCACGGGGCACTCGGACCGTGCCGTGCCGCTGTACCAGGAAGCGTTGAAGAGAGGGCTCGACGGGTATCGGCGGCGTCGCACCCTGATCCAGCTCTCCAGTTCGCTGCGGAACATCGGGCGGCCGGAGGAGGGCGTCGCGCTCCTGACCCCTGAACTGGACGCCCCGAGCGATGAATTGGACGATGCCGTCCGGGCGACGCTCGCCCTCTGTCTGGCCAACCTCGGCCGCGAGCGCGAGGGCCTCGCCCTAGTTCTCGGCGCCCTCGCGCCCCATCTCCCCCGCTACCAGCGGTCGATGGGCAACTATGCGCGAGAGCTCACAGACGGGTGACCAACCGACGATTCGCTCGTTTTGCTGAACGTGTCGTCGAATGTGAAGTCCCCCGCCCCGTCCCAGGATCTCTCCGGCGTCGTCGACGTCGAGCAGGCCGAGGCCGCCCTCGTCGAGCACTACCCACGTCTGGTGCGGCTCGCCTACCTGGTCCTTCCGCCCAGCCTCGGGCGCAACCGGCGGGTCCTGACCGCCCACGCGCTGACCCAGCGCGCGCTGCCCCGCAGCCGCAGGTCCGGCGACGCGGAGGTCATCCCGGTACAGCGGTCGGGGGAAGGGCGTGGCAGCGATCCCGGGTACGCGTACGTACGGCTGCGCGTCGTCGGCACCGCGCTTGACGCGGGGCTTCCGCTCCGCCGCAAGGCCTGGCCGAAGCGCTCGCAGTTGCCGCCACTCCTGCCGCAGGTGTGGGGGCTCCGGCTCTTCCCGCGGTCGGGCGGAGCCGATGAACTCGCGCTGGATCAACGGCTCTCGGCGCTCACGGGCCCCGCTCGGGCCGCGTACGTACTGCGCGGCCTCGAGCGGCTCCCCGACGGCGACGTGCACAAGCTGCTCGCCGCGGCGGGAGTCGACGAGCCCGCGGCCGCGCTGGCCGAGGCCGACGGCGTGCACGCGGCGTACGACCTGCTCAAGTCCCCCGAGTTCGACCCCTGCTCACTGCAGGCGCGGCCCACCGACCTGATGCGCCGCAGGCAGCACATGAAGGCCGCGGGCGTCGCGCTGGCCGCCGCCCTGGTATGCGGGGCGCTGCTCGGGCTTCCGGGCGACGGGTGGGGGCCGGACGGGGCCGCCGCGCCCGCGTACGCGAAGAATCCCGCGGGCCAAGCCGCCCTCGATCCCGGCCAGTTGACGAAGGTCGCGGCCGGAGCCTGGAAGCGGTCCGCGCGGGCCGACTTCTCCGTGTGGCCCGCCAGGGGCGCGCTCACCGGTGACGAGGCCCTGCTGCGCCGCGCCCTGGCCGTCTGGGCCAGGCCCGGCGAGTCGGTGCAGGTCTCCGCCACGCCCGGCACGGCAGCGGGCGCACCTCCCGGGCCCGCGCAACTGCTCTTCGCCGGCGAGGTCGACGCGGCACGGGTCGTGCTGCTGTACGACGGTCTGCGCATCGTGCGGTACGCCGAGCCGAAGGACGGCACCAGCGGAGCCGCACTCGACTTCGCGCGCGTGGACGGCGCGACCAGCGCCGAGGCCGGAGCCCTGGTGGTGAACCGCGTCGACGGCAACGTGCGGTACCTGACCGCGCCTTGGGTGGAGGGTGCCGCCGTACGCGACCTGCTGAAGCCGGAAGGGAGCGCCGACGCCCTGAAGCGGGACGGCGATGGTGTCACGCAGCCGCTCGCCAGTCCGGCGCAGGCCCGTGCGTGCACCTCCTGGAACGCCCTGCAGCTGCGGGACGACGCGGGCGCGAGCCGGCTCTCCACCGACCTCGGTGAACTCGTCCCCGCCCATCTCACCGCGGGCCGCCCGCAGGCCCCGCGCGAGGCCTCGGCAGCGGACTGGTCATCGGCCGCCTGCTCACTGGCCGCCGCGAGCTCGAACGGCGTGCGGTCCGTGAACTCCTGGCAGTACGCGCGTCAGACACTGCCCGAGGCGAACGGCACCGCGGCCTGGCTCTGCACCCGAGCCGACACGTGGCGGGGCGACGGAGGCCGGGCCCTCGCGCAGTTCCGGGCGACGGGCGCGGCGGCCGTCGCGGCGAAGGCGGAGGACTCCGCGGCGTGCGGGGCGCGGGAGCCGTCGGTGCTCGCGGGAGTGCGGTGGAAGTCCCGGGGCGGTAACTGGTACCTGCTGGGCGGCGGCAGCAAGGACGTCGTCTCGGTCAGGGCTTCCGGCGGGTCCCAGACCCCCGGCAACACCGTGGCCGCGCCCCTGAAGCGTGGCGCCCGCGCCGGGCTCACCGGGCGGCTCGCGGACGGCACGAAGGTGTCGACGCTGCGTTGAGCCGTCAGGCCTCGGACGGGACCGAACCGCGCAGGTCCTTCTCCAGGAGCGTCACGCCGTACGTGCTCCCGTCCGCCGCCACCTTCCCCGGCAGCTCCCCCACCACCGCATAGCCCGCCGCCTCGTAGTACTCCCGCAGGCGCGGGTTGGACGAGACGCAGTCCAGGCGGCAGCGCTCCCGGCCCGCCTCCGCGATCCGCCGTTCCGCGCGGGCCAGCATCGCGCGGCCCGTTCCCGCGGGGGCGCCGCGTCGTGTCATCAGGCGGTGCACATAGCCCGCGACGGGCGGCTGTTCACCCCAGGCAGGCTCGTCCGCCCACCACACCTCGTACGCCCCGGTGACCATCTCGCCGTCGTACGCGAGCCAGACCTCGTCCGACGCGATCCGCCCACGAAAGTGCTCCGCGCCCTTCTCGCCCGGCTTCCACTGGTCGATCCCCCGGTCCCGCATCCAGTGCGCGGCACCGTCGTAGAGGGCGACGAGGGTGGGGATGTCCTCTTCGCCTGCCAGGCGGTGGGTCAACTGCTCTGCTCCTGCGGGGCAAGGCCGATCAGGCGGGTGATCAGCTCGGCGAACGGTCCTTCCGGCGGCTCCTCGGCGAGGATGCGGCGCAGGATCGCCGCCATCTCCTCGTCGTACGCGGCGCTCACCGCGGCGAGCGCCGCGAAGTCGTGCACCAGTTGCAGCTCGAGCTCGGCGCGCGGGATGCGGCGTCCGTCGAGCCAGATGAGTGCCGTGGACTCGGCGAGCGAGATCCAGGAGCGGACCACCAGTTCGAGCCTGGCGGGCGGGTTCGTGATGCCCAGGTGCGCGAGGATCTGGACGTACGCCGCTTGGCGCACCGAATCGATCATCGCGTTGGTGGTGGAGGAGCCGACGGCGGGGCCGCCGCGCATCAGCGCGGAGAAGCCGGGGCCGTGGCCGTCAACGAAGTCCAGGAAGCGGCCCATCACACGCAGCAGGCGGACCCCCAGCGGGCCTTCCATCGGTTCCACGAAGCGCTCGGCGAGATCGTCGGCCGCCCGCTGCAACGCCGCTTCGTACAGGCTGAGTTTGCCCGGAAAGTAGTGGTAGACCAGCGGTCGCGAGATGCCCGCGGCCGCTGCTATCTCGTCGATGGACACATCGTCGGGCGAGCGGTGGCTGAACAGGTCGAGCGCGACCCCGATCAACTGCTGCCGCCGCTCCTCGACACCCATTCTGCGGCGCACCCCGGTAGTCATGCGAACACCTTACCGAGCAGATCCAGCCGTCCAAGGGGCCGGTACGTCCCAACCGTTCACAGGTCTCACATGTCGAGCACGATTCGGTCGCCGCCCGCCCTCGACACACAGATCAGCATCGAGTCGGCGCGCTCGGCATCCGTGAGCAGTTCGTCCCGGTGGTCGATCTCCCCTTCCAGGACCCGCTGTCGGCAGGTTCCGCAGAAGCCCTGCTCGCAGGAGTACGCGGTGTTGGGCAGCTCGGCGCGCACCGCGGAGAGGACCGTGGTGTCGGCGGCCACGGAGACGGTACGTGCGCTGCGGCGCAGTTCCACATCGAAAGTGCCGTTGCCCTCCGTGGAGGTGTGCGGCGTGAAGCGCTCCAGATGCAGGTCGGCCCCTTCAGGGAGCGTCGCCGCCACCGCTTCCATCAGGCCATCGGGGCCGCAGACATGGACAGCGGTGGAGGGCGCGAGGTCCGCGAGGAAGGCGGCGAGGTCCGGGCGGCCGCCCTCGTCCTCCGCGACGACCGTGATCCTGCCCGCCGCCGTGCCCGCCAGTTTCTCCACGTCCTCCAGGAACGGCATCGAGGCGCGGGAGCGGCCCCCGTACAGGAGGCGCCACTCGCGCCCCCCGGCCTCGACCGCCCGCAGCATGGGCAGGATCGGGGTGATGCCGATGCCGCCCGCCACGAAGACGTACGTATCGGCGTCGGCCAGCGGGAAGCGGTTGCGCGGGCCGCGCACCTCGACCTCCGTCCCCTCCCGGAGCTGCTCGTGCACCTCGCGCGAACCGCCGCGGCCACCCTGCTCCTCGCCGATCAGGCGGGTCGCGACGGTGTACGAGGAGGTGTCCTCCGGGTCCCCGCACAGCGAGTACTGGCGGACGAGGCCCGACGGCAGGACCAGGTCCAGGTGGGCGCCCGGCTCCCAGGCGGGCAAGTGGTCGCCCTCCAGGCGCAGTTGTACGACTCCCTCGGCGACCGTCTCGTGCCGGGTGACGGCCAGGCGAAGGGCGCGGGAGCGCGGGCGGCCCGAGACCGGGTTCTCCAGGGCGGGCAGCGGCCACAGCGGGGAGGCGTCGATGCGGCGCCGCATGGCCCGCTTGGCGAGCAGGGCGGCGCCCGTGACGAGCAGGACGGTGCGGATGCGGGGCATGTCAGCGCGCTCCCTTCGGCGCGGGCAGCGGTGCCGTCGCGGCTTCGGCGGCGGTGGCCGCCGGGGACGAGGCGAGGTAGGCGACGGCCTGTGCGGTGCTGCCCTCGTGGGAGGGGTGATAGGCGCGGCTCAGATAGCGGGGGATGGAGCGGATCATGTCCTGTGTCGTGGGCAGCGTGCCCTGCTTACCGCCCTGGTAGAAGTCCTTGAACGACGCCTTGCCGCCGATGAGCGTCGGGTCGTTCTCCATGAAGAAGCGTGCGCCGCGCTGCCAGAGGAAGACCAGCGCGGTGAAGGCCGTGGCCCAGGTGCGCGCGCGGCGGCGGTAGCTGCCGTCGACGTGCATGAAGAGTTCGAAGGCGACGGAGCGGTGCTCGACCTCTTCCGCGCCGTGCCAGCGCAGCAGGTCAAGCATGGTCGGGTCGGCGCCCCTGCGGTCCAGCTCGTCGGCGTTCAGGACCCAGTTGCCGAGGAAGGCGGTGTAGTGCTCGATGGCCGCGATCATCGCGACGCGCTCCATCAGCCACCACTTGCGGGCCTTGCCGGGCGGCAGCGTCCTGTCACCGAGCATCTTCTCGAAGAGCCAGTCGACCTGGGCGGTGTAGGGCGTGGGGTCGAGGCCCTGCTCCTTGAGGTGCGGCAGGACCTCGTCGTGGGCCTGCGCGTGCATGGCCTCCTGGCCGATGAAGCCGATCACGTCCTCGCGGAGCCGGTCGTCACGGATGTACGGCAGGACCTGCTTGTACACGTGGACGAACCAGCGCTCACCCGCCGGGAGAAGCAGGTGCAGCACGTTGATCGTGTGCGTGGCGAAGGGGTCGCCCGGCACCCAGTGCAGCGGGGTGTCCTCCCAGGAGAAGGAGACCTTGCGTGCCTTGAGCGGTATGTGCTCGGACGCGACGGGCCTCGGCTCCCGGCTCTGCGTATTAGACATGGCGTCAATGTACTGACGGGTAGGCGCATGGGTACAGGTGTCTGCGGCGGTTTCTTTCAACCCGTCCCGCGCGGTGCTTCAGCCCGTCCTGCGCAGTGCGAGCAGGGCGATGTCGTCCTCCCGTTCGTGCCCGAAGCAGGCCATGAGCATGTCGCACAGGTCGGCGACGCCTCGCGGCGCGCCCGCCGCCGCGACCCGCAACTGCTCCATCGACACCGCCAGATCCGTGCCCCTCGTCTCGATGAGCCCGTCGGTGACCATCAGCAGGCGGTCGGACCGCGCGAGGACCACCTCGCTCGGCGTCGGCCGGTCGAGGCCAAGGCCAAGGCCCAGGAGCGGCCCCCTCGCCTCGACGTACGCGGCCGTGCCCTCGTCCCGCACCACGAGCGGCGGGATGTGGCCCGCGTTGGCGATCCGTGTGCGCCCGGTGGCAGGCTCGACCAGGCTCAGGCACATCGTGGCCGTCACGCCCGGGTGGTAGTGCTGCAGCATCCGGTCGAGGCGTCGCGTGAGCGCGCCGGGGTCGGGGTCCTCGACGCAGTACGCCCGCAGCGCGTGCCGGATCTCGACCATCACGGTGGCCGCGTCGAGGGAGTGCCCGACGACATCACCGATGCCGGTCAGCACACCGACGGGTGTCGGAAGCGCCGCGTAGAAGTCCCCGCCGATCTCCGCCTGGCGCGACGCCGGTTCGTAGCGCACGACGACGTCCGTGCCGGGAAGCTCCGGCAACTGCACGGGCAGGAAGCTGTGTTGGAGGGTCAGCGCGATATGGCGCTCCTCTTGGTACATCAGCAGGGGCTCCGCCGCGAGTGCGGTGGCGTGGGCGAGGCGCTCGACGAGGTGCGCCGTCTCGCCGGACGGCGCATCCTCGTACGCGGGGGTCGCGAGGCACACCAGCGTGCGCCCTTCGCGCAGCCGGGCCAGGACGAGGTCGGCGTCCTCCGGCGTCCCGTCGCACCCCTGCCCGATCGCCCCCACCGGGCGGAAGAACCCCGGCGGCCACAGCGGAGACGGCACGACCGTGTGGCGTACGCCCGTACGCCCCGACATGACGCGCCGCATCAGCCGGATCACCGCCTCGTGCGCCCCGGCGTCCGGCAGCGATGCGGCCGCTCTGCGCCGGGAGAGCCCCCGGTGGATCTCTCCGTCCTCGCCGAGCACGAACACCGTCGCGAGACCATCGGTCAGCCGCGCCGTGCCCGCGGCGGCGGCGTCCGCCAGTTCGCCCAGGCAGCGCGCGGACTGCACGTCCAGGATCGTCCCGGCGAGCAACGCGAGGCGCCCGACCCGGAGTTGGGCGTCACTGCGGCAGCGTCCCCCGCGCGCCGCGGCCCGTACGACCGCCTGGATCTCCTCGGGTTCCGCGGGCACCGTCAGATAGGACTCGCCCCCCGCGTCGAGCCCCCGGCACCGGTCGGCTGGCGGACGCGCCGCCGCCGAGAAGTGGACCACGGGCAGGGCGGCGAAAGGGGGCAGCTGCTTCAAGCGGCGGCAGAGTTCATAGCCGCTCATGTCGGGCAGGCCGACGTCGACGAGCGCCACGTCCGGCAGGTCCCCCGCCCGCATCCGCACGTCGAGTTCGATCAGCGCCTCGCTCGCGCTCGCGGCGAGCAGGACGCGGTGTCCGTCCCTGCGCAGGACAGCGCTCAGCGCGTACCTGCTTGCGGGCACGTCGTCGACCACCAGAACCGTACTGGCCCTACTCACTGCCTTGCCCTTGACGCTCACGCGGGACAGCCCCTCAGGGCGGGGACGGAGCAGGCCGACTGGTGCCTGCCTCATCAAGTTAGCGCCCCACCGCGCACGCCGGGAGAAGTCGGCGCCAGTGCGACCCGGATCGGTACAGGTCACCGAAGTCGCCTCGTGAGCTGCCTGCCTGACAGTAGAATCTCCAGCTTCGGCCCACACGGGGTGCAGCGCGCACACCATGCGCGGCACCAGGCGTGACCTGCTGCTTCCGGGCCGCCAGGAGTGACCTTGAGGACGACGACGAGATCGCCGGGGCGCGCGGCGACGGCCTCCGGCGCCTCCGCGCGCCACGACGGCGCGCGATACGGCGTCCGCCGCCCCTCACCCGCCGTACGGAGGCCGATGGTGGGCCCGGTCGCACGAATCCTCAGCACATCGCGGTATGCCGCCGACGTCCTCGGACGGTACGGGCGAGCCGGCTGCCGCCCGGCAGAGCACCACAGGGTGAGGAGGACATCCTCGTGACCTTCGCCTTCCGCAGGGCGTTCACCGGAGTGCCGCACATCCCCGCACTCCTGAGGGACTTCATGACCCAGCACGTCACCGCTGCCCTTCCCGCCGACGCCCCGACCGACGACTGCGCGCGCAGCGAGTGGTGGCGCGACGCCGTCATCTACCAGGTCTATCCGCGCAGCTTCGCCGACGGCAACGGCGACGGCATGGGCGACCTGCCGGGCGTCACGGCCCGCCTCCCGCACCTGAGGCGGCTCGGCGTGGACGCCGTCTGGCTCTCCCCCTTCTACGCGTCGCCACAGGCCGACGCCGGGTACGACGTGGCCGACTACCGCGCGGTGGACCCCATGTTCGGCACCCTGCCGGACGCCGACCGCCTCGTACGGGAAGCGCACGCGCTCGGACTGCGCGTGATCGTGGACGTGGTGCCCAACCACTGCTCGGACCAGCACGAGTGGTTCAAGCGGGCGCTGCGCGAGGGCCCGGGGTCGCCGCTGCGCGAGCGCTTCCACTTCCGGCCCGGGAAGGGCGAGGACGGTGAACTGCCGCCCAACGACTGGGAGTCCGTCTTCGGCGGCCCGTCCTGGACGCGGGTCGCGGACGGCGAGTGGTACCTCCATCTCTTCGCGCCCGAGCAGCCCGACTTCAACTGGGACCACCCGGCGGTGCACGACGAGTTCCGCTCCATCCTGCGCTTCTGGCTCGACCTCGGCGTCGACGGCTTCCGCATCGACGTGGCCCACGGCCTGGTCAAGGCGGCGGGCCTGCCCGACATCGGCCACGAGGAGCAGGTGAAGCTGCTCGGCAAGCAGGCCGTCCCCTACTTCGACCAGGACGGCGTGCACGAGATCTACCGCAGCTGGCGGCGAATCCTCGATGAGTACGCGGGCGAACAGATCGCCGTCGCCGAGGCGTGGACGCCGACGGTGGAGCGCAGCGCGCGGTATCTGCGCCCGGATGAGCTGCACCAGGCCTTCAACTTCGAGTATCTGACGACCGGTTGGGACGCCGCCGAGCTGCGCGCCGTCATCGACCGCTCCCTCGACGCGATGAACACCGTGGCGGCGCCCGCCACCTGGGTGCTCTCCAACCACGACGTAGTGCGCCACTCCACCCGTTTCGCCGACGGCGACGCGGCGCGTGGCCTGCGCCGGGCGAAGGCGGCCACGCTGCTGATGCTGGCGCTGCCCGGCTCGGCGTACATCTACCAGGGCGAGGAGCTCGGCCTGCCCGAGGTGACCGAACTGCCGGACGAGGTGCGCCAGGACCCGGCGTTCTTCCGCAGCACGGGGCAGGACGGGACGCGGGACGGATGCCGGGTGCCGCTGCCGTGGTCCGGGGAGCGGGCGCCGTTCGGTTTCGGTCCGGTCGAGGGCGGCCCGAGCTGGCTGCCGCAGCCCGCCGGCTGGAAGGACCTCACGGTCGAGGCCCAGGAGGGCGACCCCGACTCCACCCTGGAGTTCTACCGCAGGGCGCTCGCCGTGCGCCGCGAACACCCGGCGCTCGGCGCGGGCCGTGACGTGGAGTGGCTCGACGCTCCGGAGGGCGTGCTGTCCTTCCGCCGCACGACGCCGCGGGGCTCGGTCGTCTGCACGGTGAACCTCACCGCGGAGCCGGTCACGATCCCCACCCCCGGCAGCGTGCTCCTGTCGAGCGCGGACGCGACACCCGGTGCCACCGGGACGATCCTTCCCGCGGATTCAACGGTCTGGTGGGCAGCCTGAGATGTGACCGGTACAGTCCAATCCTGTGACCGCGCGACTGGCCGACATCGCAGCGCAGGCGGGGGTCAGCGAGGCGACGGTCAGCCGGGTGCTCAACGGCAAGCCGGGTGTCGCCGGGGCCACCCGCCAGTCAGTGCTTGCCGCACTCGACGTGCTCGGCTACGAGCGCCCGGTGCGGCTGCGCCAACGCAGCGCGGGCCTGATCGGGCTGATCACACCGGAGCTGGAGAACCCGATATTCCCCGCGCTCGCCCAGGTCATCGGGCAGGCCCTGACCCGGCAGGGGTATACGCCGGTCCTTGCCACGCAGACGCCGGGCGGCTCCACGGAGGACGAGCTGACGGAGATGCTCGTGGATCGCGGGGTCTCCGGCATCATCTTCGTCTCGGGGCTGCACGCGGACACCTCCGCCGACATGCAGCGCTATGAGCAGCTGCGCGGGCAGGGCGTGCCGTTCGTGCTTGTCGACGGCTTCTCCCCCAAGGTGCAGGCGCCCTTCATCTCACCGGACGACCGGGCTGCGATGCGCCTCGCGGTCACCCACCTCGTCTCCCTGGGGCATACACGGATCGGACTCGCCCTGGGTCCCAAGCGGTTCGTGCCCGTACAGCGGAAGATCGAGGGCTTCGTACGCACGGTGCGTGACCTCCTTGCCCTGGCCCCCGAGGAGATCGAGTCGGAGCTGGTCCAGCACTCGCTGTACACGCTGGAGGGCGGGCAGGCCGCGGCGTCCGCGCTGATGGACCGCGGCTGCACGGCCGTGGTGTGCGCGAGCGACATGATGGCCCTGGGGGCGATACGGACGGCGCGGGAGCGCGGATTCGAGGTCCCTGACGATATTTCGGTGGTGGGATTCGACGATTCCCCCCTCATCGCGTTCACCGATCCGCCCCTGACCACGGTGCGCAAGCCCGTACCGGCGATGGGGCAGGCGGCGGTGCGTACACTCCTCGAGGAGATCGGCGGTACTCCCGCCCCGCACAGCGAATTCGTCTTCATGCCGGAGCTGGTCGTCCGGGGTTCAACCGCTTCTGCCCCTGGGGGACGCGGTCGTCCGTAGGGCGTAGAGAATGCGCCCTGAACCAGACCTTGGGATGATCGGTCGGAGGGTCGGTATCTGGCAGACTCTGTGCCTATGGGTGAGATGACTGTGACGACACTGGAAGGCCAGCAGCGGCCCAGCACATCACCCATCGCGGGCGAGCAAGATGACCGCAATGGGCGGAACTTCCTGCGTCGCCTTCGCACGCCGCGGCGCCCCCGGCTCTGGTTCGAGATCCTCCTGATCGCGGTGAGCTACTGGACGTACTCGCTGATCCGCAACGCCGTGCCGGAGCAGAAGTCGCAGGCCCTGCACAACGCCGACTGGATCTGGCGGATGGAGGAGCACCTCGGGATCGCCGTGGAGCAGAGCGTCAACCACGCGGTGGACTCGGTGACATGGCTCATCGTCGGCATGAACTACTACTACGCGACGCTGCACTTCGTGGTGACGCTAGGTGTCCTGGTGTGGCTGTTCCGCAAGCATCCGGGTCGTTATGCGGCGACGCGCATGGTGCTCTTCGCGACGACGGCTGTGGCACTGCTCGGCTACTACCTGTATCCCCTGGCACCCCCGCGCCTGATGAACGGCCATGACTTCATCGACACGGTCCTCGTCCACCAGACCTGGGGCTCCATGGCCTCCGGCGACCTCAAGCACATGTCGAACCAGTACGCGGCGATGCCGTCGATGCACATCGGCTGGTCCCTGTGGTGCGGCCTGACGATCTTCGCCCTGGCCTCGGTGCCGTGGGCGAAGGTGCTCGGCCTGCTCTACCCCACGGCGACCCTGATCGTGATCGTGGCCACCGCCAACCACTTCTGGCTGGACGCGGTGGGCGGCATGATCTGCCTGGCCTTCGGGTTCGCGGTGGCCTGGGCCTGGTACGGCGCGATGCCGCACAGGCTGCCGCGTGAGGTGGCGTTGACGGAGGACCGGACTCCGCTCCTGTCGGCCAAGGTCAAGGCCCGGTTCAGGGCCTGAGCGGCCTGCGCTCCCTGAACGGAGCCCCGTCACCGCCTGTCACGGGTGACGGTGGGTGACGTGCCCTCCGGACACGGTCAGCCGGATCGGCGCCTGCGCCACCTCATCCGCGGGTGCCTCCACGGGGTCGAGACCGAAGGCCGTGAGGTCCGCGCGGAAGCCGGGGGCGATCCGCCCCGCCCGCTCCCCCTCGCCCGCCGCGACAGCGGCATGGGAAGTGCAGCCCTCCAGCGCCATGAGCCCGGTGAGACCTGCCCCCGATGAGGCCGCTCCACGGGGCGCCCGCGCGGTGGCCAGGACCTCACGTGCGTCGTAGTGGGCGATGGGCCAGTCAGAGCCCAGGGCCACTACCGCCCCCGCGTCCCGCAGGTCCCGGGTCCGCCAGGCCCGCGCGGCCCGCTCGTCGCCAAGACGCCTGGACCACTCGTCGGTGTGGTCGGCGCGCGTGTACGCGGTGTGCGGGGGCTGCATGGAGGCGATGACCCCGAGCTCCGCGAAGCGCGGGACCGTGTCGTCCGGGACGGTCTCGATGTGCTCGATCCGGTGCCTGAGACGCCCTCCGGGGCCCAGTGAGGCGACGGTGTCGAGCACGTGGCGCACGGCGGCGTCCCCGATGGCGTGGGTCGCCGTCCGCACCCCGGCCGCGTGCAGGTGCCGTACGGCGTTCGCGTACGCCTCCGGGTCCGGCCAGAAGGCGGCGGTCCCCTGCCCGTGGCAGTCGGCGTGCTCCAGCCAGGCGGTGCCGCCCTCGACGGTGCCGTCCATGAAGAACTTGGCACCGCCGACGAGCCAGTGCCGCCCGTGCTCGGCCTGCAGCGCGACCAGCTCGTCGAGCCCCTCCTTGTCGACGCCGGGCATGCACCAGGGGGCGAGCCGCAGCCGAAGGGGGAGCTGTGTCTCCTGCTCGACCGAGGCGAGCAGTCCGGGTACGTCGTCGCCGCCGAGGTCCATGACATGGGCGCCGGTCAGGCCGGTGGCCGCCATCGCGGAGAGCAGTTCGACCAGGCGGGTGCGGCGCTCGGCGTGGGAGGGCCTGGGCAGGACGGGGGTGATGAGGTCCATGGCGGCGTGCTCGATGAGGTGGCCGGTGGGAAGCCCTTCGTCGTCGCAGACGACGGTGGCGCGCTGGGCGAAGGCGCGGGGGCCTTCGACGCCCGCCGCGCGGAGGGCCGCGCCGCTGACGAGGGCGGAGTGGCCGTCGTAGAGGCGGATGAAGGCGGGGGCGCCGTCGAGCGTGTCCTCGATGAGGCCGCGGTGGACCGGGCGCCCACCAAAGGCGTTGTGGTCAAGGCCCCAGGCGACGACCCACCCGTCGATGCGGGCTGCTGTGCGCAGGGCCGCGCGGAGTCCGTCGAGGTCGCGTACGCCGCTGAGATCCTGGCCTGTGGCCATCTCAAGCCCCCAGACCGGGTGGCTGTGGGAGTCGACGAGGCCTGGGGCGAGGGTGGCTCCGTCCAGGTGGATGGTTTCGGTCCGGGGGCCGTCCCAGTCGCGTACGTCTTCGGGGGCGCCGACCGCCGCGATGTGTCCGTCGCGGACGGCGAGGGCGGTGGCGTGGGGGTTGGTGGGGTCGAGGGTGCGGATGTGGGCGCCGGTGAGGATGAGGTCGGCGGGGGCGGGAGGCACGGGGAACTCCGTTCAGGTGGGTGGGGGGTTGCGGTAACGGCGGCTATTTCCCCAACCCCGCCCCTTCCCGAAAACCCGCTCTGGCGCGGGGGCCTTGGTGGCCGTCATCACCGGCTCCGCCGAGTTCGTCCTCAAACGCCGGACGGGCTGAATGATCTCGGCCGGGCTGGAACATCCAGCCCGGCCGGCGTTTGAGGCCATCTTGTCGGGGTCTGGGGCGGAGCCCCAGGTAGGTCCGGGGCGCAGGCACGGTTTTCGGGAAGGGGCGGGGTTGGGGACTGATCAGTTCGGCTCGCTGGCGAAGCCCTCGTACACCTCCGGACGGCGGCGACGCAGTCGCGCGGCAAGAGCAAGACCAAGGACGAACACCGCGGGGGCGACCCCGACCAGGATCGTGTTCACGAAGGGGCTCGCCCCGGTGAAGACGTCGATGTGCGTGGCGACCAGGACCAGCGCCACGCTCAGCAGCACCGTCGCGGCCACGGGCGCAACCACCGTCCGCAGCACCCCCTCCTCGTGACGTATTCGCCGGAAGTAGAAGGGAACAGCGATCGCCGCGATCAGTTGGAGCGCCAACAGGCCGATCATCCCGGGGGTGTTGACCCACAGCAGAAGTTGAGCGTAAGGATCCGCGCCCGCCGCGGCGAAGGCGATGACCACCACCGCCCCCAGGACCGTCTGCGCCGCCCCCGCCAGATACGGCGACCGATGCCGCCCGTGCACCCGGCCCAGCACCTTCGGCAGCACGCCCTCCTCCGCGAGCCCGAGCCCGTAACGGTTGATCGCGTTGTGGAAGGCGAGGAGCGACGCCAGGACACTCGTCACGATCAGTACGTGCATCAAGTCGGCGGCCCAGCCCCCGACATAGGTCGTGATGGCCGAGAAGAAGAGGCCCGCCGGGTCCGATCCGGCCGCCTTCACCACCGCCTCGTCGCCGAAGGCCTGGATCACCGTCCAGACGACGAAGGCGTAGAAGAGCCCGAGGAACGCCACCGCGAAGTACGTCGCGCGCGGCACCGTCCGGTCGGGATTCCGCGCCTCACGCCGGTAGATGACGGTCGACTCGAATCCGGTGAACGCGGCGAAGGCGAAGGCGAGTACGGCAGCCGTGCCGGGGACGAAGACGTTCCCGGGGGTGAAGCCGTCCAGGCTCAGACCCTCCGCGCCGCCTCCCTTGATCAGGACGCCGCCCGCGAGCAGCACCAGGATCCCGGTCTCGGCGACGAGCAGCACACCGAGCAGCTTCGCGCCGAAGTCGATCGAGCGGTATCCGGCGTACCATATCAGGAGCAACCCGGCCAGGGACACCGGGAGCCAGGGGATGTCCGCGCCGAACAGGGCGTGGGCGGTGTCCTGCGTGGCGGTGCCCAGGAGTCCGTAGACGCCGATCTCCATGCCGTTGTAGCCCAGCATGGCGAGCAGGGCGGCGGCGATGCCGGCGGGGCGGCCGAGGCCGCGCGTGATGTACGCGTAGAAGGCGCCGCCGCTGCGGACGTGGCGGCTCATCGCGGTGAAACCCACGGCGAAGACGGCGAGCGTGATCCCGGCGAGCAGATAGCCGACGGGCGCGCCGATGCCGCCCAGGGAGATGGCGATGGGGGCGACGCCCGCCATGACGGTGAGCGGGGCGGCGGCGGAGACGACGAAGAAGGCGATGTCGGCGGTGCCGAGTGAGCCGGTCCTGAGGGTGGGTTCGTCCTCGACGGGGGGTCTGGGGGCGGTGGTGGACATGCGGAGGAAGCCCTTCTGCGGCGGGCGGGGGCAGGGCAGGGCCCGGCAGGGGGTGACTGCCGCGAACCCAAAACCTAAAGGCTTTCGGTTTCCGCAATGTAGCCTCATCGGCAGGCATCCGGGAAGGCTTCACGGGGAGATCGAAAACATGGGACGGCCGCGCACCCCCCTGCTCGACAGGGACCGCATCACGACGACCGCGCTCGCCCTCATCGACGAGAAGGGCGACTTCAGCGTCCCGCAGATCGCCAAGCGCCTCGGCGCGCAGACCGGCTCCGTCTACCACCACGTGGACGGCCGCGACGGCATCGTGGAACTGCTCCGCGAGCGGGTGAGCGAGGCGATCGACACCAGCACCCTCGACCCACGCCACCCCTGGGACGCGTCCCTTTCCGCCTGGGCCCGCTCCTACCGCGCCGCCTTCGCGGCCCACCCCAAGGTCATCCCGCTCCTCATGACCTCACCGGTGCGCGCACCACGCGTACTCGAGCAGTACGAACTCGCGGTGACACTGCTGATCGGCGCCGGATTCGCCCTCCCCGACGTCATGCCGGTGATCGTCGCCCTGGAGAACCTGGTGCTCGGCTCGGCGCTCGACCTGGCGGCGCCCGAGGCCATGTGGGAGCTGCCGGACGAGACCTCGACACCCGCCCTCGCGCGAGCCCTGGACGCGGCGCCACAGGGCCGCACCGACAGCGCCTTCGAGCTTGCGCTCACGGGGTTCCTGGCGCACGCGCGGACCATGCTGTAGCCGCCGCTCACCCCGTACGCGCCGCCTACGCCCCGTACGCGCGGCGCCTACGCCCCGTAGAACCTCTCCTCCATCACGGCCCGCGCCCTGCGCGTGATCCGCCGGTAGTCGTCCAGCATGTCCCCCACATGTCCGGGGTCGTAGCCCAAGTACCGCCCCACCGCAGCGAGTTCACGCCCGTCCGAGGGGAACGTGTCGCCGGCCCGGCCGCGCACCAGCATCACCGCGTTGCGCACCCGGGCGGCCAGGACCCATGCCTCGTCCAGGATCGCCGCGTCCTCGGTCGGGATCAGCTCGGCCGCGCAGGCCGCCGCGAGGGCTTCACGGGTGCGGGTCGTGCGCAGACCCGGTTCGACCCAGCCATGGGTCAACTGCATGAGCTGGACGGTCCATTCGACGTCCGAGAGCCCGCCGCGGCCCAGCTTGGTGTGCAGGGTGGGGTCGGCGCCGCGCGGCATGCGTTCCGCCTCCATGCGGGCCTTCAGACGGCGGATCTCGCGGACCGCGTCCTCGCCGAGGCCCTCCGCCGGATAGCGCAGCGGGGCGACGAGGTCGATGAAGGCCTGACCCAACTCGGGGTCACCGGCGACCGGTTCGGCCCGGAGCAGCGCCTGGGCCTCCCAGACAAGTGACCAGCGGCGGTAGTAGGCCTCGTACGAGCCGAGAGTCCGCACAAGGGGGCCGCTCCTGCCCTCCGGGCGCAGGTCCGCGTCGATCAGCAACGGCGGGTCGCCGCTGGGGAGTTGGAGGAGCCTGCGCATCTCGGAGACCACCTGGGAGGCCGCCTTCGCCGCCTCCTGGTCCCCGACGCCCTCGCGCGGCTCGTGGACGAAGAGGACGTCGGCGTCCGAGCCGTAGGCCAGTTCGTGGCCGCCGAAACGGCCCACGCCGATCACCGCGAACCGCACCGGCAGCGTGTCGCCCCAGCCTTCGCGGACCACCGCGCGGAGCGTCCCCGCGATCGTGGCAGCCGTGAGGTCGGAGACCGCGTCGCCCACCCGGTCGAGGAGGGCGCCCGGATCGGCCGCCGCGGGGTTCTCCTCCGTGCCGTACGAGCCGATGATGTCCGCCGCCGTCGTGCGGAACAGCTCGCGGCGGCGGACGCGGCGCGCCGCCGTGACCGCCTGTTCGGCGCCGTCCGCACGGCCCACCGCGGCCAGGACCTCCTGCTCCAGGTGGGCGCGGTCACGCGGTTCAAGGCCGCGCTGGTCGCCGAGCAGGGCCACCGCTTCGGGGGCGCGCAGGAGGAGGTCGGGGGCCAGGCGTCCCGCGGACAGGACACGGGCCAGGTTCTCGGCCGCCGCGCCCTCGTCGCGCAGGAGCCTCAGATACCAGGGGGTCTTGCCCAGGGCGTCCGACACCTTGCGGAAGTTCAGGAGGCCCGCGTCGGGGTCCGCGGAGTCGGCGAACCAGCCGAGGAGCACGGGGAGCAGGGTGCGCTGGATCGCCGCCTTGCGGGTGACGCCGGACGCCAGCGCCTCCAGGTGGCGCAGGGCGGCCGCGGGGTCGTGGTAGCCGAGGGCCACCAGGCGTTCGCGGGCCGCCTCCGTGCTCAACCGGGTCTCGACCGGGGCGAGTTGGGCCACGGCGTCCAGGAGCGGGCGGTAGAAGAGCTTCTCGTGCAGGCGGCGCACGACCGAGGTGTGCCGCTTCCACGCGCGGTTCAGCTCGGTGATCGGCTCCGTCCGCATGCCCAGGGAGCGGCCGATGCGCCGCAGGTCCACGTCGTCCTCGGGGATCAGGTGGGTGCGCCGCATCTTGAAGAGCTGGATGCGGTGCTCCAGGGAGCGCAGGAAGCGGTACGCGTCGTCGAGCTGGACCGCGTCCACACGCCCCACATAGCCGCCGGCCGCGAGCGCCTCCAGGGCCGCCAGAGTCGAACCGCTGCGGATCGACGTGTCGCCGCGGCCGTGCACCAACTGCAGGAGCTGTACGGCGAATTCGACGTCCCGCAGGCCTCCGGGGCCCAGCTTCAGCTCGCGGTCGACCTCGCCCGCCGGGATGTTCTCCACGACCCGGCGGCGCATCTTCTGCACGTCGGGCACGAAGTTGTCGCGCTCGGCCGCGTGCCAGACGAGGGGCGCGAGCGTGGCGACGTACTCCTCGCCGAGGGCCAGGTCCCCGGCCACCGGGCGGGCCTTGAGCAGCGCCTGGAACTCCCAGGTCTTGGCCCAGCGCTGGTAGTAGGCGAGATGGCTGCTGAGGGTGCGCACCAGGGGACCGTTGCGGCCCTCCGGGCGGAGGTTGGCGTCGACCGGCCAGATGGTGCCCTCGACCGTGGTCTCCGAGCAGATCCGCATCATGTGCGAGGCGAGCCGGGTGGCGGCCTGCAGCGCCTTGCCCTCGTCGGCGGGGTCCGTGCCGCCTGGGGCCTCTGCGGCCTCGCCGACGAAGATGACGTCGACGTCCGACACGTAATTCAGCTCGTGGCCACCGCACTTGCCCATCGCGATGACCGCGAGCCTGCACCGCGCGGCGTCCGCGGGGGCCGCGGCCTCGGCCATGGCAAGCGCGGCGCGCAGGGTCGCCGTCGCCAGGTCCGCGAGCTCGGCCGCCGCCTCGGCCATGTCCGTCGTGCCGCAGACGTCACGGGCCGCTATGGCGAGCAGGCAGCGGCGGTAGGAGACACGGAGCGAGACCGGGTCGGTGGCGTCGGCGAGACCGCGCTCGAACTCCTCGACGCCGGGGTGCAGGTCGGCCAGTTCGTACGTGACCAGGGCCCGCCAGTCGCGGGGGTGCCTGGCCAGGTGGTCGGCAAGGGCCTCGGAGGCGCCGAGCACGCCGAGCAGCCGGTCACGCAGCGGCTTGGCGCTGACCAGGGTGTCGAGCAGCTCCCGGCGGCTGATGTCGTCGGGCTGCCCCTCGACCAGACGTACGAGGCCGAGGAGCGCCAGGTCCGGGTCGGCGGACCCGCCGAGGGCGTCGAGCAGCACCGGGTCGGTCCGCACCGCGGACAACTCGGGAGCGCCGAGCAGCCGCTCGGCGGTGGACGGATCGGTGAAGCCATGCCGCAGCAGCCGCGTGAACGTACTGCTTCTGCGCCCTTGCGGCAACGTCATTCCCGCGCCTCCGTTCGATCACTACTGCCCGAGCCTACGGCCTGACCGATGAGTTCTGCCCGCGTGCGGAGTCCGTACTTGGACGGGAGCATTGGTGGCGGTGTCAGGAGGAGGACCATGCCCGGCGAGGAACCCCGTACGGAACTGGATGTCCGATACAGCAGTGCGGGCGCGACCGCGACCCCATGGTCCGACGCCGTGCGACAGCTCAAGGCGGCCGAGCTTTTCTGGATCTCGACCGTACGTCCCGACGGGCGCCCGCACGTCACACCGCTGCCCGCGGTCTGGCTGAACGGCGCGCTGCACTTCTGCACGGGCCCCGATGAGCGCAAGGCACGGAACGTGGCGGCCAACCCCGAGGTCGTGCTGACCACGGGCGTCAACCTCTGGGACAAGGGCCACGACCTGGTCGTGGAGGGCTCCGCGGTCCGGATCACCGACGAGGACAGGCTGCGGCGCCTGGCGGCGGCGTGGGAGGAGAGGTACGGCAGCTTCTGGCACTACGACGTGCGGGACGGCTGCTTCCACCACGGTCCCGGCCACGCGTACGTCTTCGAGGTGGCCCCCCGCACCGCCTTCGGCTTCGGCAAGGGCGAGCCGTTCAGCCAGACGCGCTGGCGCTTCACGTGAGTGCGTGAGGCGTGAGTGCGTGAGGGCGCGCCGGAGCGGACGCCATCGTTCACGCTGACAGGGCCCCCGCGCCCTGATGTACTCGGCCCATGGAATACACACTCGAGGTGATCCCGCTTCCCGTCAGCGACGTCGACCGGGCCAAGGAGTTCTACCGCGACAAGCTCGGCTTCCACGTGGACATCGACACGGAGGTCATGCCCGGCATGCGCATCGTCCAGCTGACCCCGCCGGGTTCCGGCTGTTCCATCGCCCTCGCCGACACCCTCTGGGAGACGATGGCGGGACCGACCCCGCCCCCCGGTTCCTACCAGGGCCTCCAGCTGTGCGTCGCCGACGCGAAGGAGGCACACGCCGAGCTGACCGCGCGCGGCCTGGACGTCTCGGAGCCGGTGGCGCATGCGCCGCAGGACGGCGGCACGTTCATGTACTTCAAGGATCCCGATGGCAATGGCTGGGCCATCCAGGAGTACTCGGTTCGGGCGTCTACGCCTCTGCGGGAAGCGATCGTCAGCGCCCCGTAAGGGGCGCGGGGAACGGCGCGAGCAACCACGAAAAGCCGCAGACGCATCTGCCGAGCAACCTGGCAGATGCG
>NZ_BAAAUG010000009.1:70479-101145 GCF_039533825.1 Streptomyces rectiviolaceus | reverse complement strand
CGCCCCTGGCGGGAGCTTTACAGCACCGGCAGGTTCTTCCGCAGCTCAAAGGCGGTGACCTCGCTGCGGTATTCCTCCCACTCCTGCTTCTTGTTCCGGAGGAACTGGCGCACCCTCACAGCGACATCGGCCGATTCAAGCTAGCCCGTGGTTGAGCAGGCATTTAACGGTCACCGTTGGTCGTTGTCGGCCACTGTAGGCCGCCCTTTGACGGCCCACAGACGGCCCGGACCCCGCATCGGCCCACCCGTCATCCCTCCAGCTCCGGGTGCCCTACAGCCCTCACCCCCTCGGAGCTCTGTTGAGCCACGACCGGTGTGGGATTTCGGCAGCAGTACTGCGCGAATGCCCGTCCGCCAGTCGCTCCGCTTGTCGACGAGCCCTAGGCTCAGCTGGGCGCCGTTCCCCGCTCTCCCTGGCAGATGTCCATGCGCCGATCTGACCTGGGACGCACATAGTTCAGCTATCAAGCCGATTCATGCCCGAGGTTTAGATGCCGTGCTGGCGGTACATTTACCGCGGAGTGATATTGTAGTGGTTCGAATAGACGCGCAATTTCTTCATGATGTACGCCGCAATTGAAGCTGCTTTACAGTGGGCGTCACTCAGGTGGTGGAATTCCAGGTGCAATTCCCGGTCATCCAAAAGGATTACGGCGTCTGCGTAGATATCTTGTTCGCCCAGGTTCACCTCAAAAGTGCCAGAGCTTGCCGCGAATCCCGGAACATTCTTTTCGGCAAGTGCACAGATTGCCTGATTGATCGTCTTGTGGCGCCGCGCCGACGATCCTTGAATGTACGAGAAAGCCGCCAAAGCCGACTCCGACGTCTTTCCCTTTGTTGTCGAAGTCAGTTCATTCATCCCCGCTCCGCTGATAAACTTGCTGAAATCGGTACTGCGGAACGTCGTATCTGCATTGGTCGTGCTCTTAGTTATACCTTTTTCTCGAATTGCATTCCGCATGTCTTCTGGGCCGTACTCGGAGATTGAATACACTACAGAGCTCGGGGTCATGGTCGTCAATTTCGCCCGGAAGAGCGAAATGACGTAGGCCAGATGATGCTGGGGCGAGTTATTTCTTTCCTGCCACCATTTACCAGCTTCCGATCTGGGCGAGTAGCCGACGAGCTCTTCGGCCTTAAGGATCATCGTTCCAGCCCGGCGGAGGCGATTCGCTTCCCCGACCACAGCGCTGGTTGACGTAACTACAAAGAGAATCTCAGGGAGATCTTGAGCGATCTGCACCATGTCGACACGACTGGCGATTCCATCACGTACGGAGCCAAGGAAATCACCCACTGTATTGTTCGAGTCAACGGCATCGGTAATGTACTGCCCGCTAATTCCAAGGTCTTCGAGGCGCTGATCGAGCTGGATAAACAACCTTTCGAGGACATCATGCCAGGCACTCTTCGGAGGGCCGGAAATGGTGACGTCTGCGCTTGCTGGCGTCAGCGAATTTCCGCCGACCGTCCTGGCCGTTGCAATAAGCTCCTCCTTCCACGTGTCGCTGGTTGTAGGCCAGCACACGATGATGTCGGCGCGCCCGCGAAGGAATTGATTTAGTGAGGCCATGAATTGACGCAAGCCTACTGTGTCATCCGAGGCTTCTCGGCCGTCCATGAGCACGAGTAGCGACTTCTTCGATTTTGACGGCGTGTTGACCGTGAGCCATTCGCTGACTTCACGGAGGGGAACAGTTGCTGGCACGGTAATCACCTGTTCGAATCGATCAGACAGGTTTATTGAGGCCGACCAGACAGACGTTGTCTTGCCGCAACCACTCGCGCCGCTCAAGAATGAAAGGACTCCACCACCTTGGATTTCCGTGGTTCGGCGGAGGATCTCAAACTGCCTCATGTCCTCTGGGACGCGGACAATAAGTGGAGTAGAACTGAACCGATCATCACCCAGGATGTGTTCAAACCTGGTTGGGATTTTGACGGTCACGTTGCTCCCCTACCCATCTACGAATGCGCGATCCTGCGAATAGCATACGCAGAACGCTGGGGTGACGGGGCGGCTTTGGCTGTGTCCTCCAAGCTGGGGCAGAGCACGGTCACGGGCTGAGCGCGGTGGTTTGTCGTTGCCATCGAGCTACTGCCAGCTCTATGCCGCCGACCTGCGAGAAGAGACCCGGACATTCCGTCTGGGTCCCTTTCTCTTCGGCCCGCCACTCTCGAGCTGGAGACGGTGAGGCGGAACGAGCGCCTACCCGCGGCCTGGCCGCCTCTGTACCGTGAAGCACGCCCCTACCAGCAGCAGGAGGCAGCACCCCATGCGTGGTCTTGGAGATCACCTCAGCATCGGCGAGCACATCGCGTTCTACCGGAAACGTCGCGGCTACACGCAAGAGGTGCTGGCCGGACTGGTCGGCCGTAGCACTGACTGGCTCGCGAAGGCAGAGACCGGCCGCAGGAAGCCGCCGCGGATCGACATGCTCGCGGAGCTGGCGCGCATCCTGCGCGTGCCGCTTGGCGACCTACTCGGTCAGACTCTTCTGGTAGAGGACGAGAAGCACCAGGACGACGTACCGGCCGTACGCGACGCGCTCATGAGCCCCCGGCGGCTCTCGCGCCTGCTCTTCGGGCCAGAGGCAGACGTTCAGCTCCCCACCCCTGCCCCCGTGGCGGTGCGCGTGGAGCACGCCTGGAACGACTACCAGGGCGGGCGGCTCGGCAGCGTGATTGCGGCCCTTCCGGCGCTTCTCCAGACGGCGCAAGAGCTAGAGGACCGTGCGGGACGCCGGGGCGAAGGATCGCCGCGACTGCTGGGCGGTCTCTGCCCGCACGCATCACCTCGCGGCCACGACGCTCGCGAAGGTCGGAGAGTCCGACGTCTCGTGGTTGGCCGCAGAGCGCGCGATGCGGGCGGCAGACGAGTCCGACGATCCCCTGGTGCTCGCCTCGGCCGCGCGGTCCGGCACGCACGCGTTGCTCGCCAACGGTCGGTACGAAGCTGCGATGGAGCTGGGCAACACCACGGCGACGTGGTTGGCCTCCCAGGTAGCGGAGAGCGATCCGTCTGCGCTGAGCTTGCTCGGGATGATCCACCTGCGGGCGGCGGTCGCCGCGGCTCGGCACCAGGACCGCCTGACCGCGGCCCGCCTCCTGAACCATGCTGAGCAACTCGCTGACGACCTGGGTTCAGATGAGAACTACTGGCAAACCGGCTTTGGCCCCACGAACGTGATCCTCCACCGGCTGTCGATCGAGCTTGATCTGGACAACGTGTCGTACGTGGTGGAGAACGGCCGGATCGACGTCGACCACATGCCGCAGGAGCGCAGCGTCTCGCACCGCATCGACTACAGCCGCGCGCTCTCCCTCGCCGGGCGCGGCGATGAGGCATTCACCGAGCTGCGTACCGCCGAACGCACGGCGCCGCAGCTCGTGCGCAACAATCCCAGGGTGCGCGAGACGCTGCGGGACCTGATCAAGCAGTCACCCGTGAGCGGCGGCTCTCGCTCGTCCGAGGTGTTCGTGATGGCCCAACGGTGCAGGGCAGTGCAGTGAGTTCGAGCAAGCGCGGGGTTCTGGGAGTCGTCGGTTCGGCGGCCGGCGGGGTGGAGTCGCTCCGCACTGGCCTGGTCGAGCCCGCAATGGAACGTGGGTGGCAGGCGGCCGTGACGCTGACGCCGACGGCGGGAATTTGGCTTCGGATGAATGGCGAGGCCGAACGGTTGGAGAAGCTGACCGGCCTACCCGTCCGTGACGAACCACGCCTGCCCGGCGACGCCCGACCGCACCCAGCCGTTGACTGCTACGTCGTCGCTCCAGCGTCGGCCAACATCGTCGCGAAGCTCGCGAGCGGCCTCATGGACAACCAAGCTCTGACGCAGGTAGGCGAAGCCATCGGGACTATCGGCTTGCCGGTCGTCGTCTTCCCCCGGGTGAACGCGGCGCACGCTCGTCATCCGGCATGGCAGCGCCACATCGAAGCGCTGCGGGAAGCCGGCGTCCGGCTGGTCTACGGGCCGGACGTATGGCCACTGTACGAGCCCCGCGACGCGCCGCCAGGGCGGAAACTCCCATGGGCTGCGGTGCTGGATGCCGTGGATGAAGTCACCCGATGACGCACCGTCAACTTCCTTGACCTGCAAGAAAAGAGGACCCGGACACTCTGTCCGGGTCCTCTGTCATTCGTGGTCTCATGCTCATTTGCATGCCAGGGATCAATGAGCGAAAGAGCGAGCTAGCGGGCCTCACTGCCGCTGAACTCGCGCTGATCAAAGCGAGTTTGGGCGAGGCGCGCGCCACAGCGGACGGGCTGCTGAGGCGCGCCGACGCGCTCACCGCGAAGGTGGCGTCTCGCTACTCACGATCTCCTCAAGCCGGTCCAGACGCTCACCGAGAAGCCGGAGAGCGTCATGGATCAAGCTGAGCTCTCCGGCCAAGGCGGTGAAGGCGGGGCTACTGCCCGGCTCGGTGCCGAGAGGCGCCGATGGGATCATGCACCGCGGTTGGACTTTCGTTTCTTCGTTGCCTCTTGTGGCCGTTCGCAACGTCCACAATTCAACGCAACGAAGCCCTCGCGCGGAAATCCTAGCTCAGTCCGCACTCTCGGGCGGACGTCTCGACTTCACAAATTTTGTCAACTGGTCCAGGGTTATCGACGAGTCTAGAAACTGAAGAGTTGCGGCAGTGCGCAGTACATCCCGCAGCTCGGCATCCTCGAAGCTGTCCATCTGGGCCAATGATCTCAATACGTTCAGTTCTCGCTCGCGATCTGTGCGCAATTTATCCACAAGGTCCATTAGGAGTTCTCGCCCCTTATCTGCGCGGCGAAAGAACAGGAAGCTAACAGCACCGCTGATCCCGCCCACAGACCCCGTGATGGATACCGGGACGACCGAACCGCCATTCTGAAACCACAGAGAAAGACTCGACATGAGAATTGCAATAAATCCTACTACCGCGAAAACGAGGCTGTATCTAAAGCCAAGATTCGCCTGCGAATATCCCTGGGCATAATACTTTAGAATCAGTCGAGCGTGACCATCAGATTGTTCCAGGGCGAGGCGGGTCAACGGGTCATCTGCCGCCCCGCGACTTGACGCCGGATCACTCTTTTCAGCATAGTTCACAGGGTCCCTCGGCCCGGTCAAGCCAAGAGTGCCAGCAAGTTCTACCTCCACTGCAGCGGCACTGCCGGAATATGTCTTAGTGAGGAAGCGGGCCAGGGAGAACAGGACTACTGGCAACGCAGAGGTCAGCAGCGTTACCGTGAGTAGCGAAAAGATCCCAATCCAGTCAGATGATTCCGGGTCTATCCCATTCTCTCGCTCGCTAAATTCTTTAAGGCTACCAGCCACTTGGTCATAGAAGACGTATACGGAGATGAAAGCTACAGCAACAGTGGCCACGGAATAGCCGCGGAGTACCGTGCGACCTGATTTCGTGTCACCAAGATCTTCTCGTGACGTCCTCAGAAGGGCGACCATGCTCGCGACGGCAAATGACGCGATACCCACCCACGGAACAATATTGACGAATGTTGCAGTGAATGGATGGACGGAGGGTACGTAAAGGGAATTTACCCGAGCCGTAACGTCGAACGCAGAGAAGGCGAGTACGCCGCTGGCGGCTAAAATGCCAGGGATGCAATATTTGTCGAAGGTCTGCATGTCTCCCCCCAGCAGCGGTGCACACGCACATTCGCTGCAAGAGCAGCGTAGCGACATGGCTGCGCGGCGGCACTATCTACGTGCAAACGCGTTCGCCGCCGAGGACGCCAACAGGGCCCCTCTCTAGAGCTACTTGCGGCCAGCTCGCACCTTCCGGCAGCGAGGCGAGCACCTGACGGCAACTCGTGACGGCAACGTGGGCGTACACCGCGGTCATACGCCTTGTCGGCGTGGAGCTTGCGGCGACGGAAATAGCGGCCACGGTCGGGGGCGTGTCTCGTTTGGAGCCCGATGACCATGGGCTTCCGTCCCCCGCTGTCATGGGTGTTGCCCGCTGAGACACCGACCACGAGGGGCAGCCCGGCCTGGTCGGACAGGATGTGCATCTTGGAACCCGGCTTACCCCGGCCCACGGGCGACGGGCCTGCAAGTTCGCCCCTCTTTTTTAGCGCGGACGTGAGCGGAGTCGAGAACCGCTCGGGAGAGGTCGACCAGGCCCTGCTCGTCCAGGAGTTGCAGGATCTTCTGGTGCAGTCGGCCCCAGAGACCGGCACGGGACCAGATGACAAACCGGCGGTGGACCGTCGACTTCGACGCACCGAAACACGGTGGCAGTGCCCGCCAGGCGCACCCGCTGACCAGCACATAGATGATCGCGGCGAACACCGCCTCATTATCAATGTTCGCCACCCCGCCGCCCTGTGGCCGCACCCGAGCGGCAGGCAGCAACGGCTCTGCGATCTCCCACAACCCGACCGGCACAATCCAGTCCCACCGCCCACTCCCCATGGAAACGGTCTACCCCAACTCACCATGTAGGACACGGTCTAAGCAGACTGGGGTGGGGGTTGCCAAGACCCTCACCGTTCGGCCGCCCCCGCGGTCGTCAGCGGATCAGTGGTAGCTCCCACACTCTCCCTCATTAGCGACCTCATCGTGTCCAGATAGCTCCAGATTTCCTTAATGCGGGCACGAGCCTCGTCTACAGATTCACCAGGCCGGGCCGGAGGGAAGCCGCCGTCTATGCGCTTCACGATTCCGTACACCACGTTTAGACGGATGGTCACCTTGTTTGCGGCTGGCAGGACAGAGTCAGGAACGATCATCTGAGCCTGAGCGTTCTGGGCACGTTGCTCACGGCGAGCGTCCTCTAGGCGGGAACGCATCTCGTCTGTGACCTCTCCAGCTTCGAGTGCATACCTAAAGTGGTTCAGTTCGGAGTGGTACTCAAGCGCTGCAGTATTGAGGGCTACGTAGCAGGCTCGTAGAGCTTCCCGAGTGTTTGCGATCGCCTGATACTCCCGATCATCGATTCGTTGCCGCTCCGCATGCGCCAGGTCCGCTGCTCTACCTCTTTCAGCGGTCCGCTGGGCCAGCAGACCTGAGACGAGAGTGCCGAATATTCCTAAGACGGCGATCAGGAGCGATGTGGTTGAGCTGCTCATGAACCCCCTCCAGTCACGGGCCAGGACAACACTCGGTCCTTGACGACAGTGACATGCGGACGAGCTACCTGATACCCGTCGGCCAGAGTGCTCCTGAAGACGGCCCAAGGTAAGACGGCCCAGAGACGGCCCAGTGGTAGGCACACAGCCTGGAGGGCCCGCCGTCGTGGACTGCGGGCCCTCCAGCATCAACAAAGAAGATGTGCTCTGACCTGCGCTTACAGCACCGGCAGGTTCTTCCTCAGCTCGAAGGCCGTGACCTCACTCCGGTACTCCTCCCACTCCTGCTTCTTGTTCCGGAGGAAGAAGTCGTAGACGTGCTCGCCGAGCGTCTCGGCGACCAGTTCGCTGCGTTCCATGAGGGCAATCGCCTCGCCCAGGTTCTGCGGCAGCGGCTCGATGCCCATCGCGCGGCGCTCGGCGTCGCTCAGGGCCCACACGTCGTCGTCGGCGCCCGGCGGCAGTTCGTAGCCCTCCTCGATGCCCTTGAGGCCCGCGGCGAGCAGGACCGCGTACGTCAGGTACGGGTTCGCGCCCGAGTCGATCGAGCGGACCTCCACCCGGGCGGAGCCGGTCTTGCCGGGCTTGTACATCGGGACGCGGATGAGCGCGCTGCGGTTGTTGTGGCCCCAGCAGATGTACGAGGGTGCTTCGCCGCCCGCGCCCGCCGTGCGCTCCGAGCCGCCCCAGATGCGCTTGTAGGAGTTCACCCACTGGTTGGTGACCGCGGAGATCTCGGCGGCGTGCTTCAGGAGGCCCGCGATGAAGGAGCGGCCCACCTTGGAGAGCTGGTACTCGGAGCCGGACTCGTAGAAGGCGTTGCGGTCGCCCTCGAAGAGGGACAGGTGCGTGTGCATGCCCGAGCCCGGGTGCTCGGAGAAGGGCTTGGGCATGAAGGTCGCGTTGACCCCCTGCTCCAGCGCGACCTGCTTCATGACCAGACGGAACGTCATGATGTTGTCGGCCGTGGAGAGCGCGTCCGCGTAACGGAGGTCGATCTCCTGCTGGCCCGGCGCGCCCTCGTGGTGGCTGAACTCGACCGAGATGCCCATGGATTCGAGCATCGTGATGGCTTGACGGCGGAAGTCCATGCCCACGTTCTGCGGGGTGTGGTCGAAGTAGCCGGAGTTGTCGGCGGGGGTGGGCCGCGAGCCGTCGAGCGGCTTGTCCTTCAGGAGGAAGAACTCGATCTCGGGGTGGGTGTAGAAGGTGAACCCGAGGTCGGAGGTCTTCGCCAGGGCCCGCTTGAGGACGTAACGCGGGTCCGCGAAGGACGGGGAGCCGTCCGGCATGAGGATGTCGCAGAACATGCGGGCGGTGCCGGGGGCCTCTGCGCGCCAGGGCAGGACCTGGAAGGTCGACGGGTCCGGCTTGGCGATCATGTCCGACTCGTACACCCGGGCGAATCCCTCGATCGCCGAGCCGTCGAAGCCGATGCCTTCGTCGAAGGCCTGCTCCAGCTCCGCCGGAGCCACCGCGACCGATTTCAGGAAGCCGAGGACATCCGTGAACCACAGGCGTACGAACCGGATGTCGCGCTCCTCCAGTGTCCGGAGCACGAATTCCTGCTGCTTGTCCATCTTCCGCTTCCACCCATCATTGCTGGTCAGGCCGCCTGCGTCCGCCCTGCGTCCGCGCCGTGCTCGCGCTGTGCTCGCACTGTGTTCGCGCCTGAGGACACATCGGGGCACATGAGCATCCCACCACACCGTTTCGAGCGCGTTGCGGGCCATGTGCCGCCCTGTGCCCATAGTGCCTGCTGATCGGCGCGGCCGTAACAGCGGGCGGCTCAGACTGCCCCTACAGACCGCCGGGCTCGCCCATTACGATCAGCGAACCGCTCCACCATGTTCCGCCACGCGCGTCCCGCCCTTTCCGCCGTTTCGCCGAAGGACACATCATGGGTTCCGCCAAGAACACGAGCACCGCATCCCGCAAGGCCCGGATAGAGGAGATGCGCCGGGCAGAGCGCGCACGCGACCGCCGTGGCCGCGTCATCACGATCACCCTGAGCGCGGTGGTGGTCGCCGCGCTGGCCGTCGGCGGTGTCGTCCTCTTCCAGAAGGCGGACGACGACTCCGACAAGGTCGCCACCGACGGGAAGTCCGCGCCGAAGTTCAAGACGACCGCGGACGGCGAGAAGGTCTGGGACGCGAAGCAGCTGGGCCGCACGCACGTCACCAAGGACGTCAGCTACGCGATGACCCCGCCGGTGGGCGGCGACCACGACCAGGTGTGGATGAACTGCAACGGCGACGTCTACAAGGACGAGCTCCCGGAGCGCAACGCCGTGCACTCCCTGGAGCACGGCGCCGTCTGGGTGACGTACAACGACAAGGCGAAGGCCGCGGACCTGAAGAAGCTCGAGGCGAAGGTCAAGCAGACGCCGTACTCGCTGATGAGTCCGGTCAAGGACCAGAAGGACCCGATCATGCTGTCGGCGTGGGGTCACCAGCGCACGGTGACCGGCGCGGCCGACGCGAAGGTCGGCTCCTTCTTCTCCACGTACGTACAGGGCAAGCAGACACCTGAGCCGGGGGCCGCTTGCACGGGCGGCAAGTCCCAGTGAGGCGGCGGACCTGCTGGGCCGTGGGAGCCGTCGCGGCGTTGGCCGTGGCCGGCGGCGGGATCACGGCCGCGGTCGCCTCGTCGGACGGCTCGTCCGGCACGCCGTCCCCTGCCACGGAGTCGGCCGACGCGGGCTTCGCCCGGGACATGGCGACGCACCACCAGCAGGCCGTGGAGATGTCGTACATCGTGCGCGACCGCACGAAGGACGAGGAGATCCGGCGCCTCGCGTACGACATCGCCCAGACCCAGGCGAACCAGCGGGGCATGCTGCTCGGCTGGCTCGACCTGTGGGAGCTGCCGAAGGTGCCGGAGGGTGCGCCGATGGAGTGGATGGGCATGGGCGACATGCCGCCGGGCAAGGACGGCGCCCTGATGCCGGGGATGGCGACCAACGCTGAGCTCACGAAGCTGAGGAAGCTGGACGGGCGGGCTGCCGAGGTGCGGTATCTCCAGCTGATGGTCAAGCACCACAAGGGCGGGATCCATATGGCCGAGGGGTGTGTGGACCGGTGCGAGGTGAAGGTGGAGCGGCGTCTCGCGCAGGGGATGGTGGATTCTCAGGAGTCGGAGATCGAGCTGATGACTGATTTGTTGAAGGCGCGTGGGGCGAAGCGGTAATTCTCCCCGGCCCCGCACGACCCCGTACGACCTCGCCCGGCCCCGTACAAGATGTCCTCAAACGCCGGACGGGCTGAACTATCAGCCCGTCCGGCGTTTGAGGACGAACTCGGCGAAGCCGGTGATTGACAGCGCGCAGAGCCCGGCAGAAGGGAACCCTCCCTACGCCAACCGCGGCAGCTCCTCCCGCCGAAGCCGCCCCCGCAAAGGCGCCCCCGCCAGAAACCTCTCCACCTCCCCCACCGCGAACTCCCCGAGCCTGCGCACCTCGCTCCCCTGCGCCCCGGCGACATGCGGGGTGACCAGCACGTTCGGGAGTACGAGCAGCGGATGCCCCGCGGGCAGCGGCTCCGGGTCCGTCACGTCCAGGAACGCGTCAAGGCGCCCCGTCCCGCACTCCCGGGCCAGCGCTTCCGTGTCGACCAGTGAGCCGCGCGCCGTGTTGATGACGGTGCCCCCGTCCGGGATCAGCTTCAGCATCTCCTCGCTCACCATGCCGCGCGTCTCGGGGAGTTGGGGCGCGTGGACGGTGACGATCGAGCTGCGCCTGCACAGCTCCGACAGGTCGACCAGCTCCACGCCGAGCCCGGCGGCCTCCTCCCCCGTGACGTAGGGATCGGTCAGGAGCACGCGCCATCCCGCGTCCGAGCCCCGCAGCGCCGCGATCACCCCCCGCCCGATCCGCGACGCCCCGATGACGCCGACGGTGCGGGAGTCCGCGCCCGTGCGCTCGGTGAAGGGCGGCCACCCGTCGGTGTAGCCCGCCGCGGTCGGCAGCGCGCCCTTCGACGCGAAGGTGATCGCGGCCAGCGTGTAGGCCACGACGGGTCCCGCGTTGGCGTCGGCCGCCGATGAGACCACCACGCCCCGGTCCCACAGCGCGTCCGTCACCACGGGTTTCACCGATCCGGCGGCATGCACGAGGGCCCGCAGCCGAGGGGCGTGCACGAGGACCTCCGCCGTGACCGGCGGGCAGTTCCAGCCGGTGACCAGGATCTCCGTGTCGGCGAGCACCGCCCGCGCCTCGGCCCCGGTCAGCGAGCCGGTGAGCAGCGCGGGCGCCAACTCCACACCGCGGGCGAGCCGTTCACGGATGTCCGGTGCGAACACCCGGTCCGCCACGTCCGCGCTCATGGCGAGTGCGGTGATCGGAGCACTGCTCGGTGGACCCTTCAGCTCTGCCTGGTCTGCCACGCGTGACCATCCCTCGTAGTAACCGGTTACCCAACAGCGCCTGGAGGCTAGGCCGAAGTCGGGACGGCGGTCAAGAGATCGCGTGGCCAAGGGGGTTGACCGGGGTTAGTAACCGCTTTAGATTCCGGTCACCTTGTTCCGACAACGGAGGGGCTGCCGTGTCAGCGGTGACGAAGGAACGGACGGAAACCGAGGCGGTGAAGCCGCCCGGCAAGCGCAGTAACAGGCCAAATGGCAACAAAACCAAGCGTGATGAGCGATGGAAACGGTTTCGCTCCTCGCGAGTCCTGCTGCTGCTCATGGTGCCGGGGGTCGCGTACTTCCTGGTGTTCCACTACGGCGCGTTCATCGGGAACGCCGTCGCCTTCAAGGAGTACGTCCCCTTCGACGGCCTCTGGGCCAGCCCCTGGGTCGGCTTCGAGAACTTCGACCGGATGTTCGTCGACCCGGACTTCTGGCACGCGACCTGGAACACCCTCTTCCTCGCGGTGCTCCAACTGGTCTTCTTCTTCCCGGTCCCGCTCGGCCTGGCCCTGCTCCTGCACAGCCTGACCTCGGACCTGACGCGGCGCTTCGTGCAGTCGGTGGTCTACCTCCCGCACTTCCTGTCGTGGGTCATCGTCGTCGCCCTGTTCCAGCAGGTGCTCGCCGACACCGGGCTGCTCAACTCCGTGCTCGGGCAGGCGGGTCTGCACTCCGTCGACATCATCGGCAACCCGGACGCGTACCCGGCGCTCGTCGTCGCGCAGGTCGTCTGGAAGGACGCGGGCTGGGGCACGATCATTTTCCTCGCCGCGCTGATGCAGGTGGACGAGCAGCAGTACGAGGCAGCCGCCATCGACGGGGCGGGGCCCTGGCGCCGCTTCTGGCACGTGACGCTGCCGTCCATCCGGCCGGTCGTCATCCTGCTGCTGATCATGCGGCTCGGCGACATCCTCTCCGTCGGCTTCGAACAGATGCTGCTGCAGCGGCAGTCGGTCGGCCCCGAGGCCGGTGAGGTGCTCGACACCTTCGTCTTCTGGCAGGGCATCGTCGGCGGCGACACCGGATACGCCGCGGCGGCGGGCCTGTTCAAGGGCGTGGTCGGCGCGATTCTCGTCTTCGCGGCCAACAAGGTCGCCCATCGCCTCGGCGAGCAGGGGGTCTACAAGTGAGCACGAGCACGAAAACCGCCGCGATACGCCCCGGGCGCGCGGGACATCCCGGACGCCCCGCACGCCGCCCCGCACGCCCCGTGCGCCCCTCCTGGATGGAGAAGCCCAAGCCGGTCACCCAGGTGGCCAAGGCCCTGGCGATCGTCACCATCCTGGTCATGGTCTTCGTGCCGTTCCTGGTCATCATCTCGACGTCGTTCGCCTCGAACCGCGAGGTCATCGCCAACGGCGGCTGGGTCCTGTGGCCCTCGCACCCGACCCTGCGCGCCTACGAGCAGGTCTTCGAGGGCGGCATCGTCACCAAGGCGCTCGGGGTCAGCGCCGGCATCACGCTCATCGGCACCCTCGCCTCGCTCGCGTGCACCACGTTCCTGGCGTACGCGCTGAGCCGCCCCAAGGTGTACGGCGGGAAGCCGATCCTGCTGATCGTCCTGTTCACGTTCCTCTTCCCGCCCGGCATGATCCCCGCGTTCCTGCTGGTCAAGGGGATGGGGATGCTGGAGAGCTACAGCGCCCTGATCGTCCCCGTCCTCATCAACGTCTTCAATCTGGTCGTCCTGCGCGGCTTCTTCCAGGGCGTTCCCGAGGAGCTGTACGAGGCGGCGCGGCTCGACGGCGCGAACGACTGGCAGATCCTGTGGCGTGTCGTGCTCCCGCTCTCCAAGGCGGCACTCGCGGTGGTCGGCCTCTTCTACGCGGTGAGCTACTGGAACGCCTGGTTCCACGCCTCGATCTATCTGGAGTCCGACCACTGGCCGCTCCAGCAGGTCCTGCGCACGTACGTCATGGGCGGCTCGCAGATCGCGGACACCGGGCTCAGCGACGCCTCGAACGTGTCGGCCCCGCAGACGATGCAGATGGCCGTCCTGGTGATCGCCACCGTGCCGATCCTGATCGTCTACCCCTTCCTGCAGAAGTACTTCACCAAGGGCGTGCTCACGGGCGCCATCAAGAGCTGAGCCACCTCCCGCACCACCGCACCACCGCACGACTCACGACTCACGACTCCGTACGTCCGAAAGGTTGACACTGTGTCCGGTTCCTCGATGTCGCGCCGTACGCTGCTGCGCTCCATAGCCGTCGGCGGGGCCGCGGTCGCGGCCCCCTCCCTGCTCACCGCCTGCTCCACCGAGTCGAGCGGCGGCGGTTCGGTCAGCAACGCCAACAAGAAGGCGGCGCCCTGGCCGACGTACACGCCCGCCAAGGGCCCGACGCCCGACCTCGCGCCGACCGCCGATGGCGTGCAGCCCGGCTTCACCAAGTACCCGCAGAAGCTGGTCACCGCGACGGCCGAGAAGCCGGGCACCGGCAAGCAGAAGATCAAGGTCATGACCATCACCTACGGCACTCCGCCGAAGCCGGTCGGATCGAACAAGTACTGGCAGGCGATGAACGAGGCCCTCGGTGTCGAGGTCGAGTTCTCGGTGGTGCCCGACGCGGACTTCCGCTCCAAGATGTCCACCCTGATGTCAGGCGACGACCTGCCCGACATGATCAACTTCGGTGGCGGATACGTCCTTCCGCGCGAGTCGCAGTTCGTGAAGTCGCGGTGCGCGGACCTCTCCGAGCACCTGTCCGGCGACGCGGTCAAGGACTATCCGAACCTCGCCAACATCCCCACGTACGCGTGGGAGGGCATGGGCCGTGTCGCCGGCCGCATCTACGGGCTCCCGGTCGAGCGCGCCAAGGTGCAGGGCGCGATGTTCATCAACCGCGAGGCCTTCGACAAGGCGGGCTACAAGCCGGGCATGGCGGCGGCCGACTTCCAGACGATGGCCAGGGAGGCCTCGCAGAACAAGAAGTACGCGCTCGGCGCCTCCTCGGTCGGCTTCTTCGGCTACCTCTACCACGCGATGTGGCACGGCGCGCCGAACCAGTGGCAGATCAAGAACGGCAAGGTCACCGACATGTTCGGGACCGACGAGTTCAAGGCCGCCCTCGAGTACATGTCCAAGATGCGCAAGGCGGGCTCGTACAACTCCGACGCCACCTCGATCTCCCAGGTCGACCTCAAGACCCAGTTCTACAACGGCACGGTCCGATCGATGACGGACGGCTGGGGAGCGGTGATCTCCAACGCGCAGGGCATCAAGGACGAGTTCACGCTGGACACCGCCGTTCCGTACGTGGTCGAGGGCGCGACGCCCGTCTACCAGCAGAACCGCGGCTGTTTCGGCTACACCGTCATCAAGAAGGCGTCCAAGGACCGCGTCAAGCTGATGCTGCGGGTCCTGGACTGGCTGGCGTCGCCGTTCGGCTCCAAGGAGTACGAGCTGATGCACTCCGGCGTCGAGGGCACGCACTTCGAGTACGACAAGAACGGCGACCCGATCGCCAACTCGCTGGGCCTGGTGGAGAACAGGACGAACCTCCCCTTCGCCTACCTCATGGACGCGCCGCAGCCGCTGTACTTCCCCGGCTTCGCCGATCTCACCAAGCGGCTGCACACGTGGGAGAAGGCGGTCGTGCCGAACCTCGTCCGTGACGACCACTGGGGGCTGATGTCCGACACGTACAACCGCCAGGGTGCGTCCATGCAGCAGGTGATCGAGGACGGTGTCACGGCGATCGTCTCGGGCCGCAAGAAGCTGTCCGACTGGGACGCGGTCTACAAGAAGTGGCAGACGCAGGGCGGCACCAAGGCGCACGAGGAGTTCGCAAAGGAGTACGAGGCCGCGCACTGATCCGGTCCGGGCGCGGGATGATGATGGTCCGGGGCGGGGCTGCCGCAGGGCAACGCCGCCCCGGATACTGCTACTTGCCACTGCAACTTGCCACTGCAACTTGCCACTGCTGCTTGACTGCTTCTTGACTGCTACTTGGCCCGGATACTGCTACATGAGGAGACACAGTGGGTGAGCGGGTCACCATCCGCGATGTGGCGGCGCGGGCGGGCGTCTCGGTCGCGACCGTCTCGCGGGTCCTGGCGGGCAACTACCCGACGTCGACGGCGTCGCGCGCGAAGGTGCTGCGGGCCGTCAAGGACCTCGACTACGTCGCCAACGCGCACGCACGCGCTCTGGCGGGCGCGGGCCGCAAGACGATCGCGGTGCTCATGTTCGACGTGGTCAGCTCCTTCTACGCGAACGTCGCACAGGGCGTGGAGATGGAGGCCGCCCAGCGGGGCAGGCTCACGCTGGTCGCGTCGACGGGCAGCGATCCCGCCCGCGAGCTGGCCCTGGTGCAGATGATGCGCGAGCAGGCCGCCGAGGCGGTGGTGTTGGTGGGCGGGGTCATCGAGGACGACGAGTACCGCGAGCGGATGGCGCGGTACGCGCAGGCGCTCGCCGCGGCGGGCTCCCGGCTGATCCTGTGCGGGCGTCCCGCGCCTGCGCCGGATGTCCCCGCGCTGGTCGTCGAGTACGACAACGAGGCGGGCGCGTACGCGATCACGAGCCACCTGCTGGGGGCGGGCCACCGCAAAATAGCCCTGATCGGCTACCAGCCGGGCCACACCACGGGCGAGGACCGCGTGGCCGGCTACCTGCGTGCACTGGCGGACCACGGGGTGCCGCGCGACGAGGCGATCCTGCATGGCATCGGCTTCGGGCAGAACCACGGGTACGAGGCGATCATGGACCTCCTCAAGAAGGCGGCCGGCAGGCCGGACTTCACGGCGGTGTTCGCGGGCGACGACAGGGTGGCGGCGGCCACGGTGATCGCACTGCGGGAGCACGGGCTCCGGGTCCCGGAGGACATCTCGGTGGTCGGCTACAACGACGACCCCGTGGCGGCGGACATCACCCCGGGGCTGACGACGGTCCACATCCCCGCGGAGGAGATGGGCAGGACGGCGGTCCGCCTCGCCCTGGCGGGGGCACCTCGGGCAGGCCAGGAGAGGCACCTGCTGGGCACGCACATCGTGATCCGGGAGAGCGTACGGGGGCTCCGGGGGAGCCGGGGGGACGGGGGCTCTTAGCGGGGCGGCGGGGGCCCGGGGGCCGGGGGCACCAGTTCTTTGTGACCCGGCATACCGCCGGGCCAGTGGGAAAGGGCCGTCGTGCAGCGGTGGTTCAGGGGATGGCGGCGGGGCCCAGCACCGCCTCCGCCACGCCCCCCGGGGCGTCCCGCATCAGCAGGTGGCCCGACGGTTCCGCGACGCGGAAGGTCGCGTGCAGCGAGGCGGCGAGGGCCCGCTGCCGGGTCAGCCAGCCCACCGAACCCCCCGAGTACGCGGCGAGAACCGTCACCGGAAGCCGCCCCGGCAGGGGGAACTCCCGCCGGAGCGCGGCGAGTTCGACCGCGGCGTCGCCGTACGTCGCGTACTCCAGGAGTGACCCGAGCAGCACACGGCTCGACCCGTAGACCCGCCGCACCGCATCCGCCCGCGCCCCATCACCCCGCACCGCCACCCTCCGCAACACGGGCCCCGCCGCCCGCGGCAACCCCACCCCACCCAGTACCGCCCCGCACACCCGGGCCGCCCCCACCCGCACCCCGCGCGGGACCCGCACCCTCGGGTGCTCCTCGACGCTGGAGTCGACCAGGACCAGGCCCGACGTACGCGCCGGGAAGAGGCGGGCGAACGCCTCGCAGTGGAAGCCTGCGAGCGAGTGCCCGACCACCGTGGCGGGACGGCCGCCGAAGCCCAGCGCGTCCAGGACCCGCGCGATCCGCTCGGCCTCGCCCACGAGCGTGGGCGGCACACGCGCGTGCCCGCTCAGTCCCGACCCCGGCCGGTCGAATCGGACGACGGTGCGCGACGGGGCGAGGCGCTCCACCACCGCGTCCCAGTCGAACCACGCGAGCCCGAGCCCCGCACTCAGCACGCACACCGGCCCGCTCCCGGTCACCTCCACGTGGTGCGGCACTCCCCCGATCCGTACGAAACTCATCCGCGCCGCACCACAGCACGTGCGAGCAGTCCCAGCCAGACCGCGATCAGCAGCACCTGCAGCCGCTGCCCCACCCCCAGCGCCCACGTGCCGTGCCCCGCGTCGAAGGCGGCGACGGCGGCCAAGGTCCAGGCGGTGGCGGCCAGTTCGAGGAGTACGAGGAGGAGGGCGACGGGGCCCGCGAGGGAGGGCAGGACCCCGTACCCCCCGTACCTTCGCGCCGCGAACGTCAGCGCCACCATCCCCACCAGCGCCCCCGTCACCGCGACACTGCTGCTCACCACGTGCGCCGTGTGCGTCGCGGGCACGAGCCCCGCCCGCTCCCTCGCCACGCACGCCGCGTCGGCGGTCGGCGCGCAGCTCAGCGGCAGCCGGGAGTCGACCGCGGTGGCCGCCCCGAACAGCGCGAGCCCCGCCCACCCCGCGACCGTGCTCCACCGGCGCGGCAGCCACAGCAGTGCGCCCACCGCGGCCGCGAGGACCAGCAGCCCCGCGGTCAGGTCGGTCGTGCGGAACAGCGTGCCGTACGGCTGGTCCCTGGCGGCGAGTTCACTGACGTACGAACTCAGCGGCGAGAGCCCCGTCCCGAGGAACAGTTCGAGGATCCACGTGCTGTAGGAGACCGCGCCGAGCGTCAGGAGGGCCGAGACGGCGACGGCCCGAGCGCGGATGGGGGTGGTGGCGGGGACGGGGGTGGGGCGGGGCTCCGTCGGTGTCGTCGGCACGGCAGGACGGACGGCGCTATCCGGCGGCGACACGCGTGCCCCCGCCGTCCCCGCCGTCCCCGCCGTCCCCGCCGTCCCAGACTGACGCGGTCCGCACCATTTTGTTCGTGTTCGTCATGGGCTCATGATCAGTGGGGTGCAGGGGGCCCGCATGTCGCGGAATACCCGCCGGGGGTAAGGTTCCGCCCATGGCGGCCATGAAGAGATCAGCGAACGGCAGGCAGCTCCTGCTGCTCGCCGCGCTGCTCTTCGGCATCGTGACGATGCATACGCTGGGCCATCCGACGGGCCACTCCACCGGCCCCACGACGGGCCACCCCACGGGCCACTCCACGGCCCCCGCGACGGCACACTCGACGGGTCACTCGACGGGTGACTCGACGAGCCACGGAAGCGGGCCCGAACAGGCCGCCGGGCAGCATGAGATGAGCGCCCTCGACTCGGCACCACCAGGCGTGCCCGAAGGCACTACCCACGCCGCCCAGGCCCCCTCACCCCTCGTGGCCGCGTCGGCCCCCGTCGGCATGGACGGGATGGACCCGCTGTCCGTCTGCCTGGCCGTACTCGCCGCGCTCACCCTCGTACTGCTGCTGAAGGCAGGCCTGCTGCGGCCCGGCGGCTTCGTCGTCGCCGCGCGTCCGCTCGCCCGGCTGCTCGACGGGCTGCGGCCCGATCCACCGCCGCCCCGCATACTCCTCGCCCACCTCTCGGTGCTGCGCATTTAGGCCGACGCACCGGCTGCTTCACGCTGCCCGCGTCCGGGCGGGGTCCTTGATGGAACCTCCGGGCGTCGAGCGGTGTATCAGAAGCAGCAGATGCGCCCATCTGCACGCACCACTACGACGAGGTGTACTCAGCCATGCGCGATCAACCCCTGCGCACCCCTTCACGCCGCACCCCCTCGCGCCGCACCCTGCTCGGCGCCGCGACCGCCGTCGCCGGTTCCGGAATCCTGACGGCCTGTTCCGGCTCCGGTTCGGACTCCGGCCACGCGGGACACGGCGGCGGCTCCGAGCCCGAGGGCCGTCCCGAGGGCTATGTCGACCCCTCCGGCAAGGAGGTCGCCGCCGCGGAGAAGAAGCGAGCCGGCGGCGGCACGGTCCGTGAGGTGAAGCTCATGGCCACGCCGGCCAAGCTCGACCTCGGCGGCCGCACGGTCAAGACCTGGGCGTACGGCGACCAGCTGCCCGGCAAGGAAGTCCGCGTCACGGCGGGCGACACCCTCGCCCTCACGCTCGCCAACCACCTCCCCCAGGCCACGTCCCTGCACTGGCACGGCCTGGCCCTGCGCAACGACATGGACGGCGTCCCCGGCCTCACCCAGAAGAGCATCAAGCCGGGCGCCGACTTCACCTACCGCTTCGCGGTGCCGCACCCGGGGACGTACTGGTTCCATCCCCACTCGGGCACACAGCAGGACCGCGGTCTGTACGCACCACTGATCGTCGAGGACCCCAAGGAGCCCTTGAAGTACGACAAGGAGTGGGTCGTCGTCCTGGACGACTGGGTCGACGGGGTGGACGGATCGACACCGGACGCCGTGCTCGCGGAGCTCGGCAAGGGTATGAGCGGCCACGACATGGGTGGCGACGGCGACGGGGGAGGTGACACGGGTGGCGGCGGCATGGACCACGGCGGCCACGACATGTCGAACATGTCGCTGCGGACCGACGCGACACCGAAGCCCGACGCCAAGCCGTCCGGACCCTCAGACCCCTCGGGGCCCTCAGAGCCCTCGGGGCCTTCAGGACCCTCCCGCATGATGATGGGCGCCAAGAGCGACCTGCTGGGCGGCGACGCGGGCGACGTGGCGTACCCGCACTACTTGATCAACGGCCGCACACCGGACGCCCCTTCCTCCTTCAAGGCCCGCCCCGGCGACCGCATCCGCCTGCGCATCATCAACGCGGGCGGCGACACCGCCTTCCGGGTGGCGCTCGGCGGCCACGAGATGACGGTGACGCACACGGACGGCTTCCCGGTGGAGCACGCGAGGACGGACGCGCTGCTGCTCGGCATGGGCGAGCGCTATGACGTCCTGGTCACCGCCAAGGACGGCGCGTTCCCGCTGACCGCGGCGGCCGAGGGCAAGAAGGCGGCGGCGCTCGCGGTCCTCCGCACGGGCGGCGGCGCGGCCCCCTCTCCCTCGACCCGGCCCAAGGAGCTGAAGGGCCGCCTCCTGACGGCGGACAAGCTGCGGGCGGCGCGCTCGGTGGCCCTCCCGTCCCGCAAGCCGGACCGCACGATCAGGCTCCGGCTGACCGGCGGAATGGCGAAGTACGACTGGGCCTTCGACAAGAAGCCCTACTCCCCCGACCGCCGCCACCCGGTCCGCGCGGGCGAGCGGGTCCGCCTGGTCTTCGCCAACTCGACGACGATGTGGCACCCGGTCCACCTGCACGGCCACACGTTCGCCCTGGCGAACACGGCAGGCGGCCCCCGCAAGGACACGGCGATCATCCTGCCGAACGGCACCCTGACGGTGGACTTCGACGCCGACAACCCGGGCCTGTGGATGATCCACTGCCACAACGTCTATCACTCGGAGGCAGGCATGATGACGGTCCTCGGCTACCGCGGCTGACCGGCGACCTACCCCGTGGGGCGTCCCAGTGGGGCGCCCCACACCCGCCCGGCAGGGCATCGCGTCGCTCTGACGATTACACTGGCCCCGTGCCTCAACTACGCCTCGCACTGAATCAGATCGACTCGACCGTCGGCGATCTCGCCGGGAACGTCGAGGCCATCGTCCATTGGACCCGGCACTCCGCCGAGCAGGGAGCGCACCTCGTCGCGTTTCCCGAGATGGCGCTGACCGGCTATCCCGTCGAGGACCTCGCCCTGCGGTCGTCCTTCGTCGACGCCTCGCGGGAGGCGTTGCGCGCGCTCGCCGTGCGGCTGAACGACGAGGGGTACGGCGAGCTGCCGGTCGTCGTCGGTTATCTCGACCGCACCGAGGAGGCCAAGCCCAAGTACGGCCAGCCGGCAGGTGCGCCGCGTGACGCCGCCGCCGTGCTGCACCGCGGCGAGGCCGTCCTGACGTACTCCAAGCACCACCTGCCGAACTACGGCGTCTTCGACGAGTTCCGCTACTTCGTGCCGGGCGAGACCCTGCCGATCGTGCGGGTGCACGGCGTCGACGTCGCGCTCGCCATCTGCGAGGACCTCTGGCAGGACGGCGGCCGCGTCCCGGCGACGCGCACCGCGGGGGCGGGTCTCCTGCTCTCCATCAACGCGTCGCCGTACGAGCAGAACAAGGACGACGTGCGGCTCGAGCTCGTGCGCAAGCGTGCGCAGGAAGCCGGCTGCACCACCGCCTACCTCGCCATGATCGGCGGCCAGGACGAGATCGTCTTCGACGGTGACTCGGTCGTCGTGGACCGGGACGGTGAAGTCATCGCGCGGGCCCCGCAGTTCGCCGAGGGGTGTGTGGTCCTCGATCTGGAGCTGCCGGCCGCCGCGGCCGAGCCGCCGTCGGGCATCGTGGACGACGGGCTGCGGATCGAGCATGTCACCCTCTCGGATGAGCCCCTCGCCGCGTACGAGCCGGAGCTCACCGGTGGGTACGCCGAGCGGCTCGACGACGACGAAGAGGTGTACTCGGCGCTGGTCGTCGGGCTGCGCGCGTACGCCGCGAAGAACGGGTTCAGCAGCGTCCTGATCGGTCTCTCAGGAGGCATCGACTCGGCGATCACCGCCGCGCTCGCCTGCGACGCGCTCGGCGCCCAGAACGTGTACGGCGTCGCCATGCCGTCCCGCTACTCCTCGGACCACTCCATCAGTGACGCGGAGGATCTGGCCCGGCGCACGGGGCTGAACTTCCGCACCGTGCCGATCGCCCCGATGTTCGACGCGTACATGGGGTCGCTGGGTCTCACCGGGCTCGCCGAGGAGAACCTGCAGTCGCGGCTGCGCGGCACGATGCTGATGGCCATCTCCAACCAGGAGGGCCACATCGTCCTCGCCCCGGGCAACAAGTCCGAGCTGGCGGTGGGGTATTCGACGCTCTACGGCGACTCGGTCGGGGCGTACGGGCCGATCAAGGACGTCTACAAGTCCTTGATCTTCCGGCTCGCCGAGTGGCGCAACCGCGCGGCCGTCGAGCGTGGGCAGACGCCGCCCATCCCGGAGAACTCCATCAGCAAGCCGCCGAGCGCGGAGCTGCGGCCCGACCAGGTGGACACGGACTCGCTGCCGGACTATCCCGTCCTCGACGCGATCCTGGAGCTGTACGTCGACCGCGACCAGGGCGCGGACGCGATCGTCGCCGCCGGGTACGACCGGGAGCTGGTCGTGAAGACGCTGCGGATGGTGGACACCGCCGAGTACAAGCGGCGGCAGTACCCGCCGGGCACGAAGATCTCCGCGAAGGGTTTCGGCAAGGACCGTCGCCTGCCGATCACCAATCGGTGGCGGGAGAAGTCCGTCTGACGGTAACGGGTGGGTGGGCGGGGAAGATCCGCCGCGAAGCGGCGGTTCAGTCGCCCACCCCCGTGTCACCGGGAACGACGAGCACTACCGACGGGACGTCTCCCGCAGCGGCTTCCCCGAAGCCACCAGCCGCTCACCGCCCGCCGCAGGCGCAGGCGCAGGCGCAGGCGACCGCAGGTCCACCAAGTACGCCACTCCGGCCACTCCAAGGCCAAGCACCGCCAGGCCCGCGCCCACCACGGCCGGTGACGTCACCCCGAAGCCCGCTGCCAGAGCGAGGCCGCCGACCCACGCGCCGCCCGCGTTGGCGAGGTTGAACGCGGCCTGGTTGGCGGACGAGGCGAGGGACGGGGCCGCGGACGCCTTCTCCATGACCATCAGCTGCAGGGGCGAACCCGTCGTGAAGGCGGCCATGCCGAGCAGCGTCACCGCGAGCGCCGCGCTCCACGCCGTCCCCATGAGGACCGGGAACAGGGCGAGGACCACGACAAGCGCCGTGAGTCCGCCGAAGAGCGTGCCCCGCAGGGAGTGGTCGGCGAGCCGGCCGCCGAGCAGGTTGCCCGCCGTGGCGCCGACACCGAACAGCGCCAGAAGCAACGTAACGCTGGATTCCGCGTAGCCCGCGGCATCGGTAAGCATCGGCGTCACATAGCTGTACGCCGAGAACAGCGCCCCGAAGCCCGCCACTGTCGTGCCGAGCGCGAGCCACACCGGAACGCTGCCGAGCGCCCGGAGTTCCCCGCGCAGGCCGCCGCTCTCGCCGTGGCCGTGGTCGGCGGGGACGAGCAGCGCGAGCGCGGTGATCGCCGCGAGGCCGATCGCGCTGACCGCGAGGAACGTCGCGCGCCAGCCGAGCTGTTGTCCCATCGCCGTGGCGACGGGCACGCCCACGATGTTGGCGACGGTCAGGCCGAGGAACATCAGCGAGACGGAGCGCGCCTTGCGCTCGGGAGCGACCAGGCCGGTGGCGACGACCGCGCCGACGCCGAAGAACGCGCCGTGCGGGAGGCCGCTCAGGAAGCGGGCGGCCATCAGCCAGTGGTAGTCGGGTGCCGCGGCCGACAGCGCGTTGCCGGCGACGAAGAGCACCATCAGGCCGATGAGGACCCGGCGGCGCGGCATGCGCGCGGTGACCGCGGCGAGCAGCGGGGCGCCGATGACGACACCCAGGGCGTAGGCCGAGACCAGGTGCCCGGCGGTGGGGATGGATATGTGCAGGTCGTCGGCGACGTTGGGCAGCAGGCCCATCATCACGAACTCGGTCGTACCGATGCCGAAGGCGCCCACGGCTAGGGCGAGCAGGGCCAGGGGCATGAAGAACCTTCCGGGGGAGCGCATGAGGGAGTGGTGTTCCGTAAGTTTACGTACGGAACAAAGTCTCTCAGGCCCAGTATTCCGCGAGGTTAAGAATGGATGTGCGCCACGTGGCGGAGACTGGCCCGCTCCCCCCGGTCGCCCGAGGCTAAAGCTCGACGCGCGCCGCCACCGGCAGGTGATCGCTGCCCGTCTCCGGCAGCGTCCACGACGACATCGGCTCGACGCCCTTCACCATGATCTGGTCGATCCGGGCCATCGGGAACGACGCGGGCCAGCTGAAGCCGAACCCGTCGCCCGCCGCGCCCTGCGTGGAGCGCATCTGCGAGGTGACCGCGTTCAGGGCGCGGTCGTTCATCGTGCCGTTCAGGTCGCCGAGCAGCACGACCTTGGAGACCTGCTCGTCGGCGATCGCCTCGCCCAGCGCGTCCGCGCTCGCGTCACGCTGGTTGGCGGTGAAGCCCGCGTCCAGCTTGACCCGCACCGACGGCAGGTGGGCGACGTACACGGCGACCTCGCCCTTGGGACTTGCGACCGTCGTCCGCATCGCGCGCGTCCAGCCCAGCTTGATGTCGACGGGCTTGGTGCCGGTCAGCGGGTACTTGCTCCACAGGCCGACCGTGCCCTGCACCGAGTGGTACTTGTACGTGCCTGCCAGGGCCTTCTCGTACGTCGGGACGGCGTCCGCCGTGAGCTCCTCCAGGGCCACGACGTCGGCGCCGGAAGCGGCGACGTCACGGGCGGTGCCCGTCGGGTCGGCGTTCTCCGCGTTCACGTTGTGGGTGGCGACCGTCAGGTCGCCGCCGGCGCCGGACTTGTCTGAGATCAGGCCGCCGAAGGAGCTGACCCAGAGGACCGCCGGAAGCAGCACGGCGATCAGCGCGGTGGCGGACTTACGGACGAAGCCGATGACGAGCAGCACCGGCACGAGAACGCCGAGCCAGGGCAGGAACGTCTCGATGAGGCTGCCGAGGTTGCCGACGCCGTTCGGGATCTGCGCGTGGAAGAGCATCACCAGGGCGAGCAGCACGGCGACCCCGGCCGTGACGAGCCCACGCCTCCAGATGCCCCGGTCACCGCGCCAACCGTCGGCCAGGCGCCGGAACCGGGACCCCTGGCGGTCAGGCCCCGAGCCGCCGTTGCCCGTCTCCGTCACATACGCCTGCGCCATACGCTCGTCGCCTCACTGGTGCCGTGCAACCGTCCTCGCCCCTGAAACCCTAGGCGATGATCGGGTGTCCTCCCCGCCGTCCGTGACGGCCGTACGGGACGAGGACGAGCAGGGTGGCGCGGTGGGTTCCGCATCTGTGCGCACAACGGGCCGCTGTGACGAAACGCGCACATTCACCCCGTGGGCCGCAGCCCCGCGAGCACGGTGTCCACGATCCGCTCGGCGAGGTCCTCGTCGAGCGGCGCGTCCGGGCGCAGGACGGTGCGCACGAGCATGGGGCCGACGAAGAGGTCGTTGGCGAGCACGATGTCGACGTCGGCGCGCAGTTCGCCGTTCTCGACGCCGCGGCGCAGCACGCCGATCATGACGCGGCGCTGCGGTTCGACGACGGTCGCGTGGTACGCCTCCCACAGCTTGGGCAGGCTCTTCATCTGCGCGAAGACGTTGTGCAGGAGCGCGGAGGACCTCATGTTCACGCCGCGCCTGCGCAGATGGTCGAGGAGCGTGACGAGATCCCCGCGCATGGACTCACCCGCCAGTTCGGGAGGGGGGTCGTCCACGCCGCGCAGGATGTCGACGAAGAGCTCCTCCTTGCCGCTCCAGCGGCGGTAGATGGTGGCCTTGCCCACACCCGCCGTCCGCGCGATCCGCTCGATGGAGAGGTCGGCGAGGGGCACACCGTCCTCGATCATCTTCAGGACGCCCTCGACGATCGACCGCTCCACGGCCTCGCTGCGGGGGCGCCCCCGGACGCTTTTGGCGATGTGGGCCACGTCTGTCTGCTCCGTCTCTCGTCGTCCGCCGGTCTGCCGTTCTGCCGTTCTGCCGGGCCGATTGTCCCCGATCAGTGCCCCGCGCCCACCGGGTCGGCCTCCTTCCGCTCCGCCTCCGGCTCCTGGGGTGTGCGGCCCGGCAGGAACAGGGCGACGACCACGACGCCGATCAGGGCGACGCCCGCGCCGCAGAGCGCCGTGATGTGCATGGCGTGCAGGAACGAGTCGTGGGCCGCGGTCACCAGCGGTTCGCCGCGCGGGCCGAGCTTGGCGGCGACACCGAGGGTGGCCTCGATGGACTCGCCCGCCGCGTGCCGTGCGTCGGCGGGCAGCAGGGTGAGCTTGTCCTCGACGCCGCTGCGGTAGGCCGCGGAGAGCACGGAGCCGAGCACCGCGATGCCCAGGGCGCCGCCGACCTGCCGGAAGGTGTTGCTCAGCGCGGAGGCGGAGCCCGCCTTCTCGCGGGGCAGCGCCTGCATGATGACGACGCTGGCCGGCGTCATGATGTGCGCCATGCCGGTGCCCATCAGGAAGAAGATGACCTCCAGGATCCAGATCGGCGTATCGGCCTCCAGGGTCGTGAAGGCGGCGAGCATCGCGGCCAGGAGCAGAAGACCGCCCGTGCACACGGCGCGGACGCCGAAGCGGTCGACGACGAGGCGGGCACGCGGCGCGAAGATGAGCTGCGCAGCGGCGAGCGGCAGCATCAACAGGCCGGTCTGCAGCGGTGAGTAGCCCCGCACGCTCTGCGTGTAGAAGACCGCGAAGAACGTCACGCCCATCAGCGCGAAGAAGACGAGCGCGAGGGAGCTGATCGCCGCCGAGAAGACACGGTTCTTGAAGTACGAGATGTCGATGGAGGGGTGGTCGCTGCGCTTCTCGTACAGCACGAAGCCGACGAGGACGGCGATGCCCAGGGCGACGGTTCCGAGGACGGCGGGGTCGGTGAAGTCGGCCAGCTGGCCGCCCTTGATGATGCCGTAGACGAGCAGGACGAGGCCGACGACGGACAGGCCCACGCCCACCAGGTCGATCCGGCCCGGCTTGGGGTCGCGCGATTCGGGGACGAGCCAGATCATCAGGCCGATCGCGACGATCACGATCGGCACGTTCACCAGGAAGACCGAGCCCCACCAGAAGTGGTCGAGCAGTACGCCGCCGGTGATGGGCCCGATCGCGATGGCGAGGCCGACGCCGCCCGCCCAGATGCCGATGGCCTTGGGCTGCTCGTCGCGCTCGAAGACGTTCATCAGGACGGCGAGGGTGGCGGGCATCACGAAGGCTGCGCCCAGGCCCATCACCGCGCGGAACAGGATGAGCTGGACGGGTGAGCCGGACTCTGCGGCGAGCGCGGAGCCGATGCCGAAGACGGCGAGGCCCGCGAGCAGCACCTTCTTGCGGCCGAGCCGGTCACCCAGCAGCCCTGCCGTGAAGAGGAGTCCGGCGAAGACCAGCGTGTAGGAGTTGATGGCCCACTCCAGGTCGCCCTGGGTGGCGCCGAGGCCCGTGGGCTCCGGGGTCGAGATCGTCTTGATGGCGACGTTCAGGATCGAGTTGTCGAGCACCACGATCAGCAGGCTCAGCATCAGGACGCCGAGGATCGCCCACCGACGCCGGTGGACGGCTTCCGGTATGCGTGGGGTGGTGACGGCGGGAGTAGTCATGGCTTCCACCCTAAAGCCATTTCGATACGAGACCGTCTCGTATTGTAAAGACTTTACCCAGGGGTCCACTAGCCGACGGGCGGCACGCGATGCCACCATGGAGGTGATCCGGGGACGCCGTCAGGGCGCCTCGAGATGAGAGAAGGAGCCGTTGCGATGACGCAACTTTCGGCTGCCCAGAACCAGCCTGCGGGGCCCGCCGCGAGCCAGTCCACCGACAGCAGCAAGGCGCTGTACGGAGGCAAGAGCACCCGCCGCATCACCGTGCGGGACATCGCCGCCGCCAAGGAGCGGGGCGAGAAGTGGCCCATGCTCACCGCGTACGACGCGATGACCGCGTCCGTCTTCGACGAGGCCGGCATCCCCGTGATGCTGGTCGGCGACTCGGCGGGCAACTGTCACCTCGGGTACGAGACGACCGTGCCCGTCACCCTCGACGAGATGACCATGCTGTCCGCCGCCGTCGTACGGGGCACGTCGCGTGCCCTGATCGTCGGCGACCTGCCCTTCGGTTCGTACCAGGAGGGACCGGTCCAGGCCCTCCGCTCGGCGACGCGCCTGGTGAAGGAGGCCGGGGTCGGCGCGGTGAAGCTGGAGGGCGGCGAACGCTCGCTCCCCCAGACCGAGCTGCTCGTCTCCTCCGGCATCCCGGTCATGTCCCACCTCGGCCTCACGCCGCAGTCCGTGAACACCATGGGCTACCGCGTCCAGGGCCGCGGCGACGAGGCGGCGCACCGCCTTCTGAGCGACGCGAAGGCCGCGCAGGACGCGGGTGCGTTCGCGGTGGTCCTCGAACTGGTCCCGGCGGAGCTGGCGGCCGAGGTCACCCGCTCCCTGCACATCCCGACGGTCGGGATCGGCGCGGGCGCGGGCTGCGACGCGCAGGTCCTGGTCTGGACGGACATGCTGGGCCTCACCGGCGGCAAGATGCCGCGCTTCGTGAAGCAGTACGCGGATCTGCGGGCGGTGATGGGCGGCGCCGCCAAGGCCTTCGCGGACGACGTGGTGGGCGGTACGTTCCCCGCCGCGGAACACTCGGTCCACTAGAGCCATAGCGGCACCACCGGCAGCCCGTCGATTTCCCCCGTCGACGGGCTGTCCGCTTTTCCCTCGCGGGGGCCCCACCGCCCAGGTGTAGGCGCTCTGTCGGTGGTTTGTCGGTGGCGGCTGACACTCTTGCGGCATGACGCGAATCAACAACACCCCCGGCGGCGCCGGAAGCGCCGTCACCGTGAGGGGACTGGTCAAGCACTACGGCGAGACCAAAGCACTGGACGGCGTGGACGTCGACGTACGCGAGGGCACGGTCCTCGGCGTGCTCGGCCCGAACGGCGCCGGCAAGACCACCCTCGTACGCTGCCTCTCCACCCTCATCACCCCGGACTCGGGCTCGGCCGTCGTGGCCGGGTACGACGTCGTCAAGCAGCCCCGCCAGCTCCGCCGGGTCATAGGCCTGACCGGCCAGTACGCATCCGTGGACGAGAAGCTCTCCGGGCGCGAGAACCTCTACATGATCGGGCGCCTCCTCGACCTCTCCCGCAAGGAGGCCAGGTCGAGGGCCGACGCCCTGCTCGAGCGGTTCTCGCTCACCGAGGCGGCGAACCGCCCCGCCAAGACGTACTCCGGCGGCATGCGCCGACGCCTCGACCTCGCGGCGTCGATGATCGGCAGCCCGTCCGTCCTCTACCTGGACGAGCCGACCACCGGCCTCGACCCCCGCACCCGCAACGAGGTGTGGGCCGAGGTCAAGCGCATGGTCACCGACGGCGTCACCGTGCTGCTCACCACGCAGTACATGGAGGAGGCCGAGCAGCTCGCCTCCGAGCTGACCGTCATCGACCGCGGCAAGGTCATCGCCAACGGCGGCATCGACGAGCTGAAGGCGAAGGTCGGCGGCCGCACCCTGCGCATCCGCCCGGCCGACCCGCTGGAGCTGCGCCCGCTGGCCGGCGCGCTCGACGACATGGGCCTGACCGGTCTCGCAAGCTCAACCGTGGACACCGAGTCCGGCACGATCCTTGTGCCGATCCTCAGCGACGAGCAGCTCACCGCCGTGGTCGGCGCGGTCACCGCGCGCGGCATCACGATCGGCTCGATCGCCACCGAACTGCCCAGCCTGGACGAGGTGTTCCTCTCCATCACCGGCCAGAAGGCCAGCGCCCCGCAGGACGTCCGCCCCGAACTCGAGGAGGTTGCCGTATGAGCAGCACCACTCTCACGCCGCCCCTCCACGAGGGAGAGGCCGACGCCCGCATAGGTCTGCGCGACCATGTGCGCCACACCAGCGCCCTGGTCCGCCGCAATCTGCTCTGGATCCGCCAGGACCCGGAGTCGATGCTCGACGCGATCCTGATGCCGATCATCTTCACCCTCCTGTTCGTGTACGTCTTCGGCGGCTCCATCGGGCAGGCGCTCGGCGGCGGTCAGGACGCGTACGTGCAGTACGTGGTGCCGGGCATGATGGCGATGATGAGCATGAACATCGCCATGGCCGTCGGCACCGGCTTCAACCAGGACTTCCAGAACGGCATCATGGACCGCTTCCGGACCCTGCCGATCGGCCAGGGTTCGGTGCTCTTCGCCAAGATCGTGGTGGAGCTCATGCGGATGCTCGTCGCGACGGCGGTCATGATGGTCGTCGGTGTCCTGGTGGGCTTCGACATCACCAACTGGGCCGGTCTGTTCGCCGCCGTGGGCCTGTCCGCGCTCTTCGGCTCGGCCATCATGTGGATCTTCCTGGTCCTCGGCGTCTCGCTGAAGAGCGCCCAGTCCGTGCAGGCGATGGGCTTCCTGGTCCTGATGCCGCTGCAGTTCGGTTCGTCGATCTTCGCGCCGACGCAGTCCATGCCGGGCTGGCTGCAGGCCTTCACCGACTACAACCCGCTGTCCTCGCTCGCGGACTCCGCGCGCGGCCTGATGGTGGGCGGCCCGGTCGCCCACGACATCTGGGTGACGGTCGGCTGGTCGACGGTGCTCACCCTGGTGATGGCGCCGATCGCGATCCACAAGTTCCGTACGAAGAACTGAGGTTGCGTACGAAGAGCTGAGCGCGGATCCGTCAGCCGATGTGCCTGTCTCAGAGGGCGGCGGCCTCCTCCACGGAGAGTCCGCCGCCTTCCGCGTACGCGGCCTCGTACGCGGCGTC
>NZ_BAAAUG010000009.1:67772-70452 GCF_039533825.1 Streptomyces rectiviolaceus | reverse complement strand
CCCCCCCCCTTCCGCGTACGCGGCCTCGTACGCGGCGTCACCCAGTGCCCCGCGCGCCAACTCCACGGCGGCCGTGTGGATCTCGCGCTCCGCGGCGGCGGCGAAGTGGCCCGGCGGCAGCTCACGGCCGGCGACGGCGATCAGCCGCGCGGCGTCGCGGGCGCGCCGTCCGGCGTCGAGCGCGGCCAGGGCGCGCGCGGCGGTGGTGAGGTGAACGGCGGTCATCTGCGGCGCGATCATCTTGGTCAGCGGGTCGAGGGACTTGTCGAGCGCGGCGCGCGCCGTGGCCAGGCCCTCGGCATGACGGCCGTCCACGGTGTCGAGCCAGGCCTCGGCGCCCAGCATGAAACCCTCGAAGATGACGAAGTCGACGGCCTTGAACTCGGCCTGCAGCAGCCGGAGTTGTTCGCGCGCCTCGGCGGTGCGGCCGGTGCGGCCGAGCAGGTCGACGAGGAAGAACCGGGCGGCGGGCATGGACTCGCCGGAGGAGTGGCCGCCCACGCCGTCGCGCTCCATGACCGACCAGAGCAGTTCCTCGCCCCGCGCCAGCTCTCCCGCCTCGGCGAGGACCGCCCCGAGCCGGGCCGTCAGCACGCTCACCTGCGCGGGCGCGCCGAGCCGCTCCGCGTGCTCGATGGCCGCGCCGAAGTCCTCGGCGGCGAGGGCGAAACGGCCGCGCCGCTCATGGGCCTCGCCGCGCGAGGAGAGCGCCTCGGCCATGCCCCACACGTCGCCGAGCCGGGTGAAGATCTCCAGGGACTCGTCGGCGTCACGGCGGGCGTCACCGGCCCAGTCGGAGCGGTTGGCGAGGATGTTGGCGCGCTGCTGCAAGGCCGCGGCGAGCTCCCAGTCGTACCCCCGCTCGCGGCAGGTGACGATGGCCGCGTCGATGATGTCGTGCAGGTGGTCGATGTTCCCGTCGAGGAGCACCGCGAAGAACCACAGGCTCCCCGGCGACCAGCAGGTCTGCGGAAGACCCGGCCGGTACGCCTCCCTGATGCCCGCGAGCTTCTCCAGGGCCTCGGGCGTCTGCCACGCCTCCATGTTCATGTCCATGCAGGAGAGCTGGATGAGGTGGACCCCGCGCCGGGCCTCTTCGAGCACCTCGGGGCGCATGGGCGGCGGGCTGTCCGTGCAGCGTTCGTAGAGCGGTTCCACCGGGGTGACGGGACGCACGAAGGGGTCGGGACCGAGGGCCACGACGTCGCGGGACCAGTTGCGGGTCTCGATGCGCAGGTCGCGGATCGTCCAGAACCAGGAGAGCGAGAGGACGAGGCAGAGCGCCTCCTGCTCGTCCCGTGCGGCGACCGCGTGCCGCAGGGCGGTGCGCAGATTCTCGTACTCGACCTCGAGCCGGCCGACGGCCTCGCGCTGCCCGCCGCCCCGCAGCCGCGGTTCGGTGACCCGGGCCAGCTCACGGAAGTACACCAGGTGGGCCCGTTCCGCGGCGCCGCGGTCACCGGCCTCGTCGAGCCGCTCCCCCGCGTACTCGCCGACGGTCTCCAGGAGCCGGTAGCGCATGCCGTCCTGCGGCGAAGGGGCGGCGACGACAAGGGACTTGTCGACGAGGGAACCGAGCACGTCGGCGACGTCGAGCGGGCGGAGCCCCGCCCCGTCACCGGCCGCGGCGGGCTCGGCCGGTGCCCCGCACACCTCCTCGGCGGCGGCCAGGTCGCAGCCGCCCGCGAAGACGGACAGGCGGCGCAGGACGGTGCGCTCAGGGGCGTCCAGGAGGTCCCAGGACCAGTCGACGACCGCGCGCAGGGTCTGCTGGCGGGGCAGGACCGTGCGGGCGCCGTTCGTCAGGAGGCGGAAGCGGTCGTCAAGGCGGTCGGCGATCTGCCGGGGGGTGAGCATGCGCAGGCGGGCCGCGGCCAGTTCGATGGCCAGCGGCAGGCCGTCGAGGCGGTGGCAGATCTCGGCCGCCGCCGACCGGTCGTCCTCGACACGGAAGCCGGGCCGCGCCGCCGCGCCGCGGTCGGCGAGCAGGCGCAGCGCGATCGGTTCCGGCAGGGGCTCCACGGGGCGCAGCAACTCCCCCGGTACGCCCAGGGGTTCACGGCTCGTGGCGAGGACCGTGAGGCCGGGGCAGTGCGCGAGCAGCCGGTCGGCGAGGCGGGCCGCGGCGTCGATGACGTGCTCGCAGTTGTCGAGGATCAGGAGCATGCGGCGCGGCGCGCAGTGCTCGGTGAGGCGTACGACGGGGTCGTCGCCGTGCCACTCCGACACCGCCCGCATCTCTTCGGCGCCCGCGCCGCGCAGCACCGTCTCGCGGGCGCCGAGCGCGGTGAGGACCGCCTCGGGCACCGCGTCCGGGTCCTCGACCGGCGCGAGCTCGGCCAGCCATACGCCGTCGGGCACGCCGCTCGCGTAGGCCTCTGCGGCCTCCTGCGAGAGCCGCGTCTTCCCGGCGCCGCCCGGCCCGAGCAGCGTGACGAGGCGGGCCCGCGCCAAGTCTCCCCGGATGGCCTCGATGTCGCCCTCGCGGCCGACGAAGGAGGTGAGCCTGGCCCGCAGGTTGCCCTGCGGTCTCTCCGGCGGGCGGGCCGGTGCGGGAGGTGGCTGCGGGGGCTGCGAGGCGTGCGGGCCGTCGTCGTGCAGCAGTTCCTCGTGGAGGGCGCGGAGTTCGGGGCCGGGGTCGGCGCCGATGCGGTCCGCGATGAGGCGGCGTACCTCGTCG
>NZ_BAAAUG010000009.1:32872-67730 GCF_039533825.1 Streptomyces rectiviolaceus | reverse complement strand
CCCGCAGCCGCAGGGCCTGGAGCGGCTCGTCGAGAGGGTGGCTGTCGCACAGGGCGGCGAGCTCGGGCAGCACCTGCTCGGCCCGGCCGAGGGCGAGCGCCGCGGCCAGCCTTGCGCGGCGGGTTTCGAGGCGGCGGGACTCCCACCTGGCCGCCTCCGCCGTGCGGTCCGGCAGGTCCGCGAGGGCAGGTCCCTGCCAGAGGGCCAGCGCGTCGTCCAGGATCGCCGCCGCCTTGGCCGCGTCGCCGTCGGCCAGCGCGCTCGTCCCCTCGCCCGCGAGGCGGTCGAAGCGGTGCAGGTCGATGTCGTCCGGTGCGGCGCACAGCTGGTAGCCGCCGTCGGTCGAGGCGATGGCCTCGGCGCCGATGGCCCGGCGCAGGCGGCCCACGAGCGCCTGCAGCGCGCCGGATGTGTCGGCGGGCGGGTCGCCGTCCCACACCTCGTCGACGAGTACGGGCGCCGGGACGGGGCGGGGGGCACGGAGGGCGAGGACCGTCAGGAGCGCGCGCAGCCTTGAGCCGCCGACGGCGATGGTCGTGCCGTCGGCGTGGAACGCCTGGGTGGTGCCGAGAATGCGATAGCGCACGGGGTCCATTGTCTCTGGTGGAGGTGGGGGGCGGTACGGGCCGCCGGGCCGGGCTCCGGCGCACCGTCTGTCACCGGCCGGGCGTCGCCGCTCCGGACGTCAGCTGCGCCGGGTTCGTCCTCAGGCTCCCCCGAGCACTTCGAGCACTTCGAGCGAGACGAGCACCCCGACTTCCCGCCGGTAGTACCCCTGCTCCCGGCTCCCTTCCACCATGTCCTCGAACCACTTCGGGCACGTCCGCACCGGGCGCAGCCACTCCTCCCCCGCCACCGGCTCGAACGCGTTCGTGCCGCCGTCCCACGAGAAGCCCCGCGTCACGACCTGGATCGACCGCACCTGCCCCACCGTGTCCGGCCCTTCGTCCCCGTGCCGCTCCACGGAGTACAGCGGCGGCCCGCCGCCGAGCTGCCACGCCACCTCGTCCCCCACGGAGAACGGCGTCCCGCAGCATTCCATCTGCCAGTCGTCGTACATCACGTTCCACAGCGCCATGCCCCCACCCTCCCTGGAACTCCCCACCCAGTGCGAGACGTTTTCGCCGTACGCCGGGGTACGGTCCCGTACGACAACCGGTCCGCCACACCCAGGAGCCCCGCCCCATGACCACCGCTCCCATCCGACGCAGCGACCGGCGGATCAGCCCCGTCTTCCTCGGGATCGCGGCCGTCACCGCGGTATCCGGCTGGGCCGCGTGGACAGGATTCGCGGACAACCCGGGGATCGCGGTCTTCCTCTTCGTGACGGCGGCCTGGATCGTCTCGCTCTGTCTGCACGAGTACGCGCACGCGCGCACCGCCCTGCACAGCGGCGACATCTCCATCGGCGCGAAGGGCTATCTGACCCTCAACCCGCTCAAGTACACGCACGCGCTGCTCAGCATCGTGCTTCCGGTGCTCTTCGTGATCATGGGCGGTATCGGTCTGCCGGGTGGCGCCGTCTTCATCGAGCGGGGCCGGATCCAGGGCAAGTGGAAGCACAGTCTGATCTCGGCCGCGGGGCCGCTGACGAACGTGCTCTTCGCGGTCGTGTGCACCGCGCCGTTCTGGCTCGACGCGCTCTCCGGAGTCCCGGACACCTTCCGGTTCGCGCTCGCCTTCCTGGCGATGCTCCAGGTGACGGCCGCGATCCTGAACTCGCTGCCCATCCCGGGCCTGGACGGCTACGGCGTCATCGAGCCCTGGCTCTCGCACAAGATCCGCCGCCAGGTGGAGCCGTTCGCGCCGTTCGGCCTGATCGCCGTCTTCGCCGTCCTGTGGATCCCCGAGGTCAACGGCGCCTTCTTCGACGCGATCGACGCGCTCCTGCGGGGCCTTGGCGTGTACGACCTGGAGACGTACTGCGGCCAGGACTTCTATCGCTTCTGGGACGGCGACCCGAGCCAGTACTGCACGCTCAACCCGTAGCGCCGCGCGCGGCGTCCCGCTCGGCCTTCGCGCGGCGCAGGTAGTACCACGCCATGTTCGACGAGAGCCCGGCGAGCAGCACCCAGACGACGCCGATCCAGTAGCCCTGGACGAAGGAGACCACGGCCGCGACGACGGCGAGGGCGCAGACGATGAGGGCATAGAGAGCGAGGCGGGGCATGGGGGTCGGCTCCTGTCGGGGGTCGATTCGGGTGGTGGCGGGACGCCGTACGCCGCGACGTACGGACCGGCGTCCGGACCCAGTGTCCCCCATGCCCGCTACGTCCTAGACGTCGGTCACGCGCAGACCCGCGTGCGCCTTGTACCGCCGGTTCACGGAGATCAGGTTGGCCACGAGGGACTCCACCTGGTGCGCGTTGCGCAGCCGCCCCGCGAAGACGCCCCGCATGCCGGGGATCCGCGCGGCGAGCGCCTGGACGAGGTCCGTGTCGGCACGGACCTCGCCGAGGACCATCACATCGGTGTCGATCTCCTCGACGGCCGGGTCCTGGAGCAGGACGGCCGACAGGTGGTGGAAGGCGGCCGTGACCCTGGAGTCCGGAAGGAGGGCGGCGGCCTGCTCGGCGGCGCTGCCCTCCTCGGGCTTCAGGGCGTAGGCGCCCTTCTTGTCGAAGCCGAGCGGGTTCACGCAGTCGACGACGAGTTTGCCGCTCAGTTCCTCGCGCAGCGCTTCGAGGGTCTTGCCGTGCCCGTCCCACGGCACGGCGACGATCACGATGTCGCTGCGCCGCGCGCACTCCGCGTTCTCGGCGCCCTCGACGCCGAGGCCGAGCTCGTCGGCCGCAGTCTGCGCCCGCTCGGCCGCACGGGAGCCGATGATCACCTTCTGGCCCGCGCGGGCCAGGCGGTAGGCGAGGCCGCGGCCCTGGTCGCCGGTGCCGCCGAGCACGCCGACGACGAGCCCGGAGACGTCGGGCAGCTCCCAGGGATCCTTGGCCGGAGCCTTCTGCACACTGTCGTTAGAGGTCATGCGGCCGACCTTACTCACCGTCCGGGTCAGGCCAGCGCCCCCACCGGTATCCGCCGGAACGTGATCGTCTCGTACGCGCTGAAGTCACCCGTCTCGTAGAGGAGTCCGACGGTCTCGTCGTCGACGCGGACGAGATCGGAGTACGCGGCGGGCAGACCGTCCACCGTGTACGCGTCCTGCCACGTGGTGCCCCCGTCACGGCTGCGGCGCACCGTCATCAGGGCGCGGAAGCCGGGGTCGGCGGGCCCGGAGAACAGCAGCACGTCCGGCGTACGCAGCTGCAGCACGCTGCATTCGACGACCGGGCCGACCAGTCCCGCCTGTGGCCGGAAGGGCTTGACCAGACTCCGGCCGCCGTCGGCGGAGTGGGCGTCGCCCCGGGTGCCGGGGGCCGGTGAGTCGTTGCGGGTGTTGAAGTAGAGCCGCCCGTCGGGGAGTTCGGTGGCGGTGGTCTCGTTCACGTTCACATAGCCGTCGGTGTTGTCGTCGACGTAGCCGATGCGCCAGGTCTGACCGCGGTCGTCGCTGAGCAGGCAGTGGCCGCCGTTGTACTTGCCCTCGGTGCCGTTGTCCGTGCCGGCGGGGGGCAGGGAGTGGTTGGCGGGCACGACGATCCGGCCGCTCGCGGCGCCGCCGGTGAGCTGGATCGCGTGGCCCGGCGTGGTCGCGTACCACCGCCAGTTCGCCTTCTTCACCTGGCCGGTGATCTCCCGGGGTGCCGACCAGGTCAGCCCGTCGTCGTCGCTGTGCCGCACCCAGACGCGCCGCCCGTTCGCGGCGGAGACCTTGCCGCGCCGGATGGCGTCCTCGGTCGCGGCCGCGGCGTTGCGGACGTGGACGAGGAGGATGCGGCCGGTGTCCAGGACGACGGGGGCGGGGTTGCCCGCGAGGTTGGCGCCGTTCTGGGCGACGACCTGGAGCGGGCCCCAGGTGCGGCCGCCGTCGCCGGACCTCTTCAGTACGACGTCGATGTTGCCGAAGTCCTCCTGCGAGCCGACCCTCCCCTCGCAGAAGGCGAGCAGGGTGCCGGAGCCGGTGCGCACGACGGCGGGGATCCGGAAGCTCGCGTAGCCCTCGCGTCCGGCGCGGAAGGGAACAGTTGTCTCATCAGCCATCCCGGGTCAGTCCCCACCCCGGACGAATTCCCGGTGAACTCCGCCTGACGAGTCGTCTGTTGAGGCAGGATGCGACCCCATGGACGCCGTACGGGTCGCGCTGCTGCGCGAAGTGCTCGCCGGAACCGAGTGGGTGGGAGCGACGCGCCGCTTCGCGGGGACGCTGCGGTCATCCGTGGTGCCGCACGGGGGCGGGCTGCTGCTCGTGGGCACGCGGGAGTACGAGCCGTGGCATCTGGCCGCGCATCTCGTGGACGAGGCGGCGTGGTCCGGGACTCCCGAGCTGACGCCGACGCTCGTACGCCACCGGGTGCGGGAGGGCGATCCCGCGCACCTGTCGACCGGGCTCGGCCGGATCGAGGCGGCTCGGCGCGGCGAGACGCTTCTCGTGGTGGCACCGCACGCGCCCGCCCGGCCGCCGGGGGCGGGGTTGCTGGAGCGGGTGCACGACGCGCGCGCGGCGGGGGCGACGGTGCTGGCCCTGGGTTCGGGGCACGGGGACCTGCGGGCCATGGCGCACGAAGCTCTCACCGTGCCGGAGTCGCCCGACCTCGACCTGGACATGGTCCAGCATCTGGTGAGCGCGGCGGCGGGCGAGAACTCGCTCCCCGCGGCGCGGGGCCGACGAAGCCTTCGCGACCGACTGTCCCGCCTGGCCGACCAACTGACGGCGCCGCCTCCGGCGCGGTGGTGAGGTCACTGGCGGGGCGCCTTCCGCGGGGAACTGAACCGCCGCTGCGCGGCGGATCTTTCCCGCCCACCCACCCGATCACCCCGGAGAATTCGGTTGCCCCGGCTCATGAACAGCGCTGACCATGGCTGTTCGTGGCCCTTTCCTCGATATTGCCCGACCTCTCCCCCTGGCGCTCCACGCGTGACTTCCGGCTGCTCTGGGTGCAGGGGCTCGTCACGACCTTCGGCAGCTTCATGGCCCTGGTCGCGCTGCCGTTGCAGATCAAGGACCTCACGGATTCGCCGCTCGCCGTCGGGGCGATGGGCGCGGTCGAACTGGTGCCGCTGATCGTCTTCGGGCTTTACGGGGGCGCGCTGGCCGACGCGGTCGACCGGCGCAAGGTGATTCTCCTGACCGAGGCGGGGCTCGGCCTGCTGGCCGCCGTGCTGCTTGTGAACGCGCTGCTTCCGGAGCCGCTGCTGTGGCCGTTGTACGTGGTGGCGGCGGGCGTCTCCGCGCTCGCGGGGCTGCAACGCCCCGCGCTCGACTCCCTGATGGCCCGCATCGTGCCGCACGACCAGCTCACGGCCGCCGCCGCGCTCAACTCGCTGCGCTGGAACGTCGGCGCCATCGCGGCCCCTTCGCTGGCGGGCCTGGTCGTCGCCTACGCCGGGCACGCACCCGCGTACGCGGTGACGGTGGTCTCCTTCGCCGCCTCCGTGGCCCTGTGCACCCGCATCGCACCCGCGCCTCCCGCACACGACGCGGAGAAGCCGTCCCTGCGGGGCCTCGCGGAGGGCGCGCGGTACGCGTGGTCGCGGCCGGTGCTGCTCGGCACGTACGCGATCGACATGGCGGCGATGTTCCTCGCCTTCCCGAACACCATCTTCCCGTTCCTCGCGGAGGACCTTGACGCCGAGTGGTCGCTCGGCCTGATGTACGCGGCCGGGGCGGTCGGCTCGCTGCTGCTCAGCCTGACCAGCGGGTGGACGTCACGCGTACGGCGGCACGGGCTGCTCGTCGTGTTCGGGGCCGCGGGCTGGGGGCTCGCGATCACGGCGGCCGGGTGGTTCGCGAACGTCTGGCTGGTCCTCGTGTGCCTGGCCCTGGCGGGCGCGGGCGACATGCTCAGCGGGCTCGGCCGCTCCACGATCTGGAACCAGACGATCCCGGACGAGCTGCGGGGCCGCCTCGCCGGCATCGAGGTGCTCTCCTACGGCGTCGGCCCGCAGCTGGGCCAGGTCCGCGCGGGCGCCGCCGCGGGCTGGACCGGCACCCGACCCGCCATCTGGTCGGGCGGCATCGCCTGCGTGGCCTCGGTCGCCGCACTGACAGCGGTGCTGCCGAAGCTGCTTTCGTACGACGCGAGCACGGACGAGGACGCGGTCCGGCGCCGGAAGGCGTCCGAGGTGTCCGAGGTGTCCACCGCCGGGTGACGAGCCGCGCCCCGGTGCGGGGTCAGGGTGCGGGGTCAGGCGCTGCCGCCCTCGCTCCCGCCCCGGGTGTCCTTGTCATGCCACTTCGGGTCGGTCTCCCACTCGAGGTTCCGCTCGGCGGCGGTCTCCATCGCCCGCTGGGCCTCCTCGCGGGACTCGTAGGGCCCGAAGCGGTCCTTGCCCGGACAGTCGGGGCCCTCCTCGACCTTCTGGTGCTCCAGGCAGTAGTACCACTCGCCCGGCTTCCCGACGGTGCGCCTCTTGAACAGGGCCATGACCCGCTCCTCTCAGTCCCGATGAGTCCCACGCCGGTCCCACGCCGGTCCCACGCTCTCCCGCCATGCTGCCCCACCACCGCTGGTTAGACTCGCTGGCATGTCTGGCCAGTCACTGCTCGTCCCAGGGGAGCTCTCCCCCATCCGCCCCGTTCCGGGAAACATCAGGCGCCCGGAGTACGTGGGGAAACCCGCGCCCACCCCGTACAAGGGGCCAGAGGTGCAGACCCCCGAGACCATCGAGCTGATGCGCACGGCGGGCCGTATCGCCGCGCGCGCGATGGCCGAGGCCGCCAAGCACATCGCGCCGGGGGTGACCACCGATGAGCTGGACCGCGTCGCCCACGAGTACATGTGCGACCACGGCGCCTACCCCTCCACGCTCGGCTACCGCGGCTTCCAGAAGTCGCTGTGCACCTCCGTCAACGAGGTCATCTGCCACGGCATCCCGGACTCCACCGTCCTCAACGACGGCGACATCATCAACCTCGACGTGACCGCGTACATCGGCGGCGTGCACGGGGACAACAACGCCACGTACCTGGTCGGGGACGTCGACGAGGAGTCCACGCTCCTCGTGGAGCGGACCCGCGAGTCCCTCGACCGCGCCATCAAGGCGGTCAAGCCCGGCCGCCAGATCAACATCATCGGCCGCGTCATCGAGTCGTACGCCAAGCGCTTCGGCTACGGCGTCGTGCGCGACTTCACCGGCCACGGCATCAACACGTCCTTCCACTCCGGCCTGATCGTCCCGCACTACGACAGCCCGCACGCGACGACGACGATCCAGCCCGGCATGACGTTCACCATCGAGCCGATGCTGACCCTCGGCACGTACGAGTACGACATGTGGGAGGACGGCTGGACAGTGGTGACGAAGGACCGCAAGCGGACCGCGCAGTTCGAGCACACCCTCGTGGTGACGGACAGCGGGGCGGAGATCCTTACGCTTCCCTGAGCTCTGAGCGGGTAGCGTCTTACCGACAGGACGTCGGGAACCAGTTGACTTAGGTAAGCCTAACTTGGATGATCGGTGAAGGGCACGCCGGTTCGCACTGGTTCCCGCCTTTCTTCGGCTTTCTTCGGCTACGGAGGTCCCTCATGGATCCGTTCTCCACGGTCATCCGCACCGCGTCGCACGAGCAGCACACGGAGGCGGAGACCTCGACGTTCATGAGCGACCTCCTCGGCGGCCGACTGGGCGTCGACGCGTACGCGCGCTACACCGAACAGCTGTGGTTCGTGTACCGCGCCCTCGAGGAGGGTGCGCAGGCGCTGCGGGACGATCCGGTGGCCGGCCCGTTCATCCAGCCCGAGCTGCTGCGCGTCGCGGAGCTGGAGCGGGACCTCACGCATCTGCGGGGCGCCGGCTGGAAGACGTCCGCCACCCCGCTGCCCGCGACGGCTGCGTACGCGGCACGGGTCGCGGAGTGCGCGCGGGAGTGGCCCGGCGGCTATGTGGCCCACCACTACACCCGCTACCTCGGCGACCTCTCCGGTGGCCAGATCATCCGCGGCAAGGCGGAGCAGACGTGGGGGTTCGCCCGGAAGGGCGACGGGGTGCGGTTCTACGTCTTCGAGCAGATCGCCAACCCGGCGGCGTTCAAGCGGGGCTATCGGGAGCTGCTTGACGGTCTTGGCGAGGTCGTTTCCGATGAGCTGGAGAGGCAGCGGATCGTGGACGAGTGCAAGCGCGCTTTCGCTTTGAATACTGGGGTGTTCCGTGAGCTGGGGGATGAGTTCCCGCTCTCGGCGTAAGGCGATCCCTGCGGGGCTCTCCCCAATCCCGCCCCTTCCCGAAACTGGGGCTCCGCCCCAGACCCCGAACAAGATGTCCTCAAACGCCGGACGGGCTGGATTTCCAGCCCGTCCGGCGTTTGAGGACGAACTCGGCGGAGCCGGTGATTGACGGCGGCCAAGGCCCCCGCGCCGAGCGGGTTTTCGGGAAGGGGCGGGGTTGGGGAAAAGAACCGCCGGAGGCAAACCTCAGCCCCCAGTCAACCGCACACGTCCCCCCACCTCGATCAACCCACCCGGCGCAGGCGCGGTAAGGATCTGCGAGCCACGCCCCTGCGTGATGTTGAGCGCCCGGCCGAGCCGCTCCGTCAGGAGCAGCGCCGCCGCCCCCGTGGCCTCATCCTCCCGGATGCCGTCGTCGCGCCCCGGAAAGCCCCGCGCACGGACCCGCCCCGCCGCCTCGTCCTCCCACGCCCACGCGTACACCCACTCCCCCTGCGGGGGCACCGCGAGGGCATCCACCTCGGCCGGGGTCCCGTAGGAACGCAGCGTCCGCCCCGGCGCCCACTCCGCGCGCGCAGCGACCCAGCTGAACTCCCCGTCCTGGCGGGCCTCGACAACCCCCGCGGGCGTGACCAGTTCAGGGACGTCAAGGAGCCAGGACGTACCGACGCAGGGGTGCCCGGCGAAGGGCAGCCGAAGCGTAGGGGTGTAGATGTCGATGACCCCGCGCTCGGGGTCATCGACGAACACCGTCTCGCTGAAGCCGAGCTTCGCGGCGATCTCCTGCCGCTCGCCCCGCCCCGGGACGCGGGCCCCGTCGCGCACGACACCCAGCTCATTGCCGTGCCGACCGTCGGGCCCGCAGAACACCCGGAGTACGTCCAGACCGTCAACCAGTTCTGTCACGCGGGCATTCAAGCATCCTCAGGAGGTGCGACGCCGGGCCACGAAGACCGCGCCCGCTCCCGCGGCGACGATCACGCCCGCCGTTCCGAGCAGCGCCCCCGTCGGCACCGACGCACCGGTGGACGCCATCGAGCCCCCCGTACCGCCGCCGACCGAGCCGCCCCCGCCGAGGTCGGCCGAACCGCCGCCGGTGGAACCGGAGTCCGCAGAGCCGCCGGTGCCACCGGTGCCGCCGCTGCCGCCCGGCAGCTTGGCCCCTTCGGCCACCGAGAGCGCCACCGTCACCGGGTCGATCGCGTCGCCCTCCTTGTAGCTGGACGGAGCCTCGTCGCTGGCGAACGTCTTCGCGCCCGCCGCCGTGAACGCCGCAGGCACCTTGTCGAGCACGACGACATCGTCCTTCGCCGCGTACGACGCCTTGGAGAGGTCGAGCGTCGCGAACTTCACGTCGTTGTCGGTGCCCTTGGGCGTGGTGACGTCCAGGGTCAGCGTGCCCTTGGCGCCGTCCGCCGCCACCTTGATGTCGCTGAACTTCATGTCGATGCCGTGCGCCTTGTACTGGAAGCGGACGGCGCCGCCGAAGGACGCGGTCAGCTTCTTGGCGTCGGAGTCCACGTCCGCCTTGGCGTACGGGAAGTCGTAGCCGTTGTCGTTCTTCTCGGCACCGCCGGAGAGCGTGGCGCCGCCGCCGGACTCGATGTAACGGCGGAAGCTCTCCTTCACACCCCAGGCGAGCGAGCCGTCGTGGACCTCGCCCGCGGGCCGCTCGGCGCCGGACGTGCCGCTCGGCTTCGGCGTGGTGGTGGGCTTGTCCGTCGGCTTCGGGGTCTGGGTGGGCTTCTCGGTCGGCTTGGGCGTCTCGGTGGGCTTGTCCGTCGGCTTCGGCGTCTCGGTCGGCTTCTCGGTCGGGGCGCCGCCCGCCTTCACCGAGAGGGTGGCCGGATCGAGCTTGTCGCCTTCCTTGTACATGCCGTTGAACGCCTTGGCGCCGTCCGCCGTCAGCGTCGCCGGGATGTCCTTGAAGGTCATCGCGCCGCCTTCGCCCGTGCCGGGCTTGATCCCGGTCAGGTCGAGCTTGGCGAGGTCGATGTCGTTCTGGGCGGTGCCGTTGAGGCTGACGTCGGCCTGGACGGCGCCGCCCGTGCCCTCGGTGCGGACCTTGACGTCGGAGACCTTGATGTCGAAGCCGTGGGCGGTGGAGGAGAAGCGGACGCTGCCCTTGAAGGCGGTGTCGGTGGCGTGCGTCCCGGTGTCGTACGTGCCCGTGCCGTCGGTGAACGTGAACACGCCGTTGTCGGCAGCCTGCTTGGCGCCGTCCGTGGCCTCGATCTTGCCCAGGGCCATACCCGCGACGTACTTGCGGAAGGACTCCTTGAAGCCCCAGTCCAGCGTGCCGTCCTTGAGTTCCACCTTCGGCGCGGCTGCGGCGCTGCCGCCATCGGCGGCGAGCGCCGGAAGGGTCAGCGCGGTCGCGCCGAGCGTGACGGCGGTCGCGACGGCTGCCGCGAGGGTTATGGGACGACGGTTGGCGGCCATGATCAGGCTTCTCCTTGAAGAGAGACTTGAAGAGAGAGGTGAAAAGCGGAGGAAGAATCAGCGGGGAGAGAAGTGCGGGAGAGAAGTCAGGAGTCCGAGCCGGGGGCGTCGGCCGCGGCCGCACGCTTCTTGCGTACGACCGCGAACGTGACCGTCGCGGCGAGCAGCACCGCCACGCTCGCGCCGATACCGATCGGCACGGCGGGCGACGAGGAATCGGACGAGTCGGCGGCGTTCTCGGTCTTCGGCTCGGCCTTCTTCGCCTGCGGCGTCGGGCTCGCGGACGAGCCGAGGTCCGGCAGCGCGGGCAGCTTCGCGTCGGCGTCGAGGGCGACGGCGAGCGAGAGCGGGTCCATCGCGGAGCCCGCCTTGTACATGCCGCCGAACGCCTTGGCGCCGTCGGCGGTGAGCTTCGATGGCGCCTCCGTGAGGGAGACGAGCCCGTCCTTCGGCTTCAACTCCTTGGCCGCGAAGGTGATCAGCGGGGCCTTCTTCAGCGTGACGCCCTTGTCGCCCTTGCTGCCTTTGCTGCCCTTGCTGTCGACGTCCGCGAGGAGCGTGCCCTGTCCGTCCTTCACCTCTACGGCGACCTTGCTCAGGGCGAGGTCCAGGCCGTGCTCACCGGTGAAGCGCACCGCGCCCGCGAAGTCCGCGTCGAGGGTCTGCTTCTTCTCGTCGTACGTCCCCTCGCCCTGGGGGAAGCGGAAGAGCGCGCCGCCGTCCTGGGCCCCTGCGAGGAGTTTCCACTCGCCCTTGGCGATGGAGCCGGTGACGTACTCCCGGAAGGTGCGGCGCACGCCCCAGTCGACGGCGGCGTCCTCGATCCGGCCGGTCCTGGTCTCCTTCCCGGGCTTGGAGGGCTTCGGCGATGCCTTCTTCGAGGGTTCATCGGGCTTCGCCTTCGCGGCGAGGTCCGTCGACAGGCTCACCCGGTCCAGCTCGGTGCCCGCCGTGTAGTACCCGGCGAAGGCCTTCGCTCCCTGGGAAGTGAGTGTGGCGGGGAGGTTGTTGAGGGCGATCGGGCCGGATCCGCCCTTCATGTCGATGCCGGACATGCCGAGGGTCGCGAGGGGCACCTGGGCGTTGGTCGTGACCTTGCCCGTGCCCTTCTCCTTGCTGACCATGTCGGCGTAGAGCGTGCCGGAACCGCCGGAGATCTTGACGGTGGGGCGGCTGATGGTGAGGTCCAGCTCGTACGAGCCGCCCTTCTTGTGCCCCAGGAAGTGCACCCCGCCCGAGAACCCGGCGCTGAAGGCCCCGCTGTCCGGGTCGTACGAACCCTTCGCCGAGTGGAAGCGGAACTGGCTGCCGCCGACCGTGGCGGCGCCCCCCTGCAGGGTCGAACTCCCCTGGGCGATCGGCCCGGTGACGTAGCTCTGGAACGAGGATTTGATGCCCCAGTCGAGCCGTCCGCCCTGGACCGTGCGGTCCTGCGCGTGCGCGGTGGCCGCCGGGAGCAGTGCTCCGACGAGTGCGGTGAGCACGGCCACGGCTCCGGCGCGGGCGATGGCTCGCGCCTGTCTTGACGGCGACATGGGACCCCTCCAGGTGTAGCTAATGAGGTAAGGCTAACCTAAACTACGATCACTCCGGCCGGAAGCCCCATCCCGGCCACCCGAACCTCAGGCGCCTCAGGCGCCTCAGCAGCAGACCCTCAACAGCACGACAGGACGGTGGACTTCGGTGCGTATGCCGCGCTCACTCCGTATCGTCGGCGCGTGGACCGCCGTTCTCGCCCTGGCCCTCACGGGCTGTGGAGCAGCGTCGGACGGCGGCGGCGGGACATCCCCGAAGGCGAAGGCGGCGGCTTCCGCACCCGACCGGGTCGAGCCGCTCAAGTCCCGCCCCGACGCCACACTCCCCGCCACCGTCGCCTCGGCCGACGGCAAGAAGGTCACCGTCAAGGACACGAGCCGCATAGTGCCGCTGACCGGCAGCCTCAGCGAGATCGTCTTCACGCTCGGGCTCGGCAAGAACGTCGTGGCCCGCGACATCACCGCGACCTTCGAACAGGCGAAGAAGCTGCCGGTGGTGACACGTGCGCACGACGTCTCGGCGGAGAGCGTCCTCTCCCTGAAGCCGACAGTCGTCCTCGCGGACACCTCGACGGGTCCCGCGGAGGCCATCGGCCAGATACGCGACGCGGGCATCCCGCTGGTCGTGTTCGACCCGGCGAAGGGCCTCGACGACGTGGCCCCCCGGATCGACGCGGTGGCCGAGGCGCTGGGGGTCGGGAAGTCGGGCGACGAGCTCAAGTCCCGTACGCAGGACCGCATCGCGAAGGCCCGGAAGTCCATCCCGGCGTCCGCCCGCACCGAGAAGCCCCGCGTCGCCTTCCTCTACCTGCGCGGCTCCGCCTCCGTCTATCTGCTCGGCGGCCGCGAGTCCGGCGCGAGTTCGCTCCTGGAGGCGGCGGGCGCGGTCGACGCGGGCAAGGAGTCCGGCCTGAAGAAGGACTTCACGGCGATCACCAGCGAGGCTCTGGCCAAGGCCGCGCCCGACGCGATTCTGGTCATGTCGAAGGGGCTCGAATCCGTGGACGGCGTGGACGGACTGCTCAAGATCCCGGGTGTCGCCGAGACCCCGGCCGGTCTCGACCGCCGCGTCGTCTCGGTCGACGACGGAGTGCTCCTGAACTACGGGCCGCGTACGGACCAGGTCCTGAAGTCCCTGGTGAAGCAGTTGTACGGGGGCGGGAAGTGACCGTCCTGGCCAAGGTGGCGGACGGCAGGGCCGCGTCGCGGGAGCCGCACAAGCCCGGCGTCCGCCGCCGGAGCGCGACCGCCGCCCTCACCCTCGGCCTCGTCGCCGTCCTCGTCCTGCTCTGTCTCCTCTCCGCGGGCATCGGCGCGTACGACATCCCCCTCGGCGACGTCCTCAGTTCCGTCACGCACCGGATCGGTCTCGGCGGGAGCGCGCTCGACCGGGTCGGCGAGAGCGTCCTGTGGAACGTGCGGCTGCCGCGCGTGACGCTCGCGCTGCTCGTCGGGGGTTCGCTGGGCTGCGCGGGGGCCCTCATGCAGGGCGTGTTCGGCAATCCGCTCGCCGAGCCCGGCGTCATCGGGATATCGGCGGGCGCGGCCGTCGGCGCGGTGGCGTCGATCGCGCTCGGCCTCAGCTTCTTCGGGAACTGGACCGTGACGGTCTGCGCGTTCGTCGCCGGGCTCGCGACCGTCCTTCTCGTGTACGTCCTCTCCCGCGACGGCGGGCGTACGGAGGTCGTCACGCTCATCCTCACCGGGATCGCGGTGAACGCGTTCGCGGGAGCCCTGATCGGGCTCTGCATCTTCTTCGCGGACAACGCGCAGATCACCCAGATCACCTTCTGGCAGCTCGGCTCGCTCGCCGGCGCGACGTGGCCGAAGGTGCTCGCGGTGCTGCCGTGCGCGGTGGCCGGTCTGGCCGTGGCGCCGCTGTACGCACGGAAGTTGGACCTCCTCGCGCTCGGCGAGCGGCCCGCTCGGCATCTCGGGGTCGACGTGGAGAGGCTGCGGCTCGTCCTCGTCCTCGTGGTGGCGCTGCTGACCGCCGCCGCCGTGGCCGTCGCCGGGATCATCACGTTCGTCGGCCTCCTCGTCCCGCATCTGCTGCGGATGGCGGCGGGGCCAGGCCACCGCTTCCTCGTGCCGGGCAGCGCGCTGGGCGGGGCGGTCGTCCTGGTCGGCGCGGATCTCGCGGCGCGGACGGTGGCGGCGCCCGCGGAGCTGCCGCTGGGGGTGCTCACCGCGCTCTTCGGGAGCCCGTTCTTCTTCTGGCTGCTGCGCAGGACCCGTCGCAAGCAAGGGGGTTGGGCATGATCGGGCGGATCGCCGAGTGGCTGTTCTCGTCCGGGGGTGGGCGTGCGCTGCCGGGGCCCGTCTCCCCCGGCGACGCGCTCGCCGAGGCGTCGGGGCTGCGGGTGCGCCTCGGAGGACGCGAGGTCCTCGCCGGGGTTTCCCTGACCGCGCGGGCGGGCGAGGTGCTTGCCCTGGTCGGGCCCAACGGGGCGGGGAAGTCGACCCTGTTGGCCGCGCTGGCCGCCGATCTCCCGGCCGACGAAGGGGTCGTACGCGTCTGCGGTCGGCCCACCTCGGAGTGGCCCGCTCGTGAACTCGCCCTGCGGCGGGCCGTGTTGCCGCAGTCCGCCGCGCTCTCCTTCCCCTTCCCGGTCGAGGACGTCGTACGGATGGGGCGTGCGCCCTGGGCGGGTACGGCGCTGGAGGAGGACGACGACCGTGTCGTACGGGAGGCGATGGCCGCGACGGAGGTGGGCGAGTTCGCCTCACGTCCCTTCTCCGCGCTCAGTGGGGGTGAGCGGGCGCGGGTCGCGCTGGCCCGTGTCCTCGCCCAGCGGGCGCCGCTGCTGTTGCTCGACGAGCCGACCGCCGCGCTCGATCTGCGCCACCAGGAGCTGGTCCTTCGGATCTGCCGGGAGCGGGCCGCCGCGGGGGACGCGGTGGTGGTGGTGCTGCATGACTTGGGGCTGGCTGCGGGGTACGCGGATCGTGCGGCGGTGCTGCGGGGTGGGGAGCTCGCTGCGGAGGGGCCTCCGGGGGAGGTGTTCACCGGGGAGCTCCTGAGCGAGGTTTACCGGCAGCCGGTGGAGGTGTTTCCGCATCCCCGTACGGGGGCTCCGCTGGTGGCGCCGGTGCGGGGGTGAGGTTCGGGCGGGCCCTGCGGGGCATTCCCCAATCCCACCCCTTCCCGAAACTGGGGCTCCGCCCCAGACCCCGTACAAGATGTCCTCAAACGCCGGACGGGCTGAGATTTCTCCGGTCCGGCGAAATCTTTCAGCCGTCCGGCGTTTGAGGACCGGGGGTCTGGGGGCGGAGCCCCCTGCGCGGCGAAGCCGCCAATGGATGCAGCCGGGAAGGGGCGGGGTTGGGGAAAGAGCCTGTTCTTGACCCGCCCTTTGCCACCCCATGAACCCCCCATCACCCCACCGTGATGCCCCCGTGAGCAGCCCCGACCGTTGAGAGGTGAATCACGGAACGGCTGGGTATCGACCAGGTAAGGGTCAGTTAAGTTAGGTCCGCCTCACTGGCATGCCGGAACCGTCCGTGACCCGTCTTGGAGCCCCTATGCGCCCCGTCCGCCTTCCCGTCGCCACTGCCGTCGCCGCAGCGGCAGCGCTCACCGCCGTCACGGGCTGCACCGAGAAGAGCGACGCCAAGGGCGGCTCCAACACCGTCGAGGTGACCGCCACCGACGACAAGTGCGAGGTCTCGAAGACGAAGCTCAGCTCCGGGCACATCGAGCTGGCCATCGAGAACAAGGGCTCCAAGGTCACCGAGGTCTACCTCCTCTTCCCCGACGACCGCATCGTCAGCGAGCGCGAGAACATCGGCCCCGGCACGAAGCAGAAGCTCACCGCCGAGGTGAAGTCCGGCTCGTACCAGATCGCCTGCAAGCCCGGCATGAAGGGCGACGGCATCCGCCAGAAGATCAGCGTCAGCGGCGGCAAGGCCGTCAAGCGCGACCCGCGCCTGGACAAGGCCGTCGCCGACTACCGCGCCTACGCGCAGGAGCAGGCCGACGCGACGCTGCCCAAGGTGAAGCTCTTCACCGACGCCGTCCGCAAGGGCGACATCGAGGCCGCGAAGAAGACGTACGCCAACTCCCGCATCGGCTGGGAGCGCACCGAGCCGGTCGCCGAGTCCTTCGGTGACATCGACCCGAAGGTCGACCTGCGCGAGGACGGCCTCGAGGAGGGCCAGGACCTGGAGAAGGACTGGACGGGCTGGCACCGTCTGGAGCGGGCCCTGTGGAAGGACAAGAAGATCGGCCAGCGCGAGAAGCAGCTCGCCACGCGGCTGGACAAGGACCTCAAGGACTGGCAGAACCGCGTCGGCAAGGCCGAGATCACCCCGACCTCCATGGCCAACGGCGCCAAGGAGCTCCTCGACGAGGTCGCCACCGGCAAGGTCACCGGCGAGGAGGAGCGCTACTCGCACACCGACCTCGTCGACTTCAAGGCGAACGTCGAGGGCGCCGAGGAGGCGTACGGCCTGCTGAAGGCCGTAGCGGCGGAGAACGACCCGGCGCTCACCAAGGAGCTCGACAAGCAGTTCGCGGCCCTGGACAAGCTGCTCGGCAAGTACCGCCAGGGCGGCGGCAAGGACTCGTACGCGTTCACGTCGTACGACAAGCTCGGCAAGGCGGACGTCAAGGAGCTGCAGGACGGCGTCAACGCGCTCGCGGAGCCGCTGTCGAAGCTGGCCGCCGCCGTCGTCACGACCAAGTAGCGGCAACCGAGTAGCGGCAGGGGGTACCGGAACGATGACTGAGACCACGAGCGACACCGGCAGCGCGTCCATGCCGGACGAGGGCATCAACTCCGGGCCCCCTTCCCGGCGTTCACTCCTCGGCTGGGGCGGTGCCGGGCTCGCGCTCGGCGCCGCTGTCACCGGGGGCGCGGTGGCGGTGGCCAGGGCCGGCGAAGGGGAAGAGGCCGTGCCCGCCTCTTCGGCGGGCGGCGCGGTCGCCTTCCACGGCAAGCACCAGGCGGGCATCGCGACCGCCGTCCAGGACCGGCTGCACTTCGCCGCGTTCGACGTGAAGACGGACGACCGCGAGCAGTTCGTGCAGCTCCTGAAGGACTGGACGAAGGCCGCCGCGCGGATGACCGCGGGGCACGAGGTCGGTGAGGGTGCCTTCGGCGGGCTCTCCGAGGCGCCGCCGGACGACACCGGCGAGGCGCTCGGGCTCAAGCCGTCCAGGCTGACCCTCACCATCGGCTTCGGGCCCGGCCTCTTCGAGAAGTTCGACCTCGCGGACCGGCGGCCGGAGGCGCTCGTGGATCTTCCGAAGTTCCCCGGCGACAACCTCGACAAGTCCCGCGGCGGCGGCGACCTGTGCGTACAGGCCTGCGCGGACGACCCGCAGGTCGCCGTGCACGCCATCCGCAACCTCGCCCGCATCGGCTTCGGCAGGGTCGCGGTGCGCTGGTCGCAGCTCGGCTTCGGCAAGACGTCCTCCACCACGCCGGGGGCGCAGACGCCTCGTAACCTCTTCGGCTTCAAGGACGGCACCCGCAATGTCTCGGGTGAGGACGCGTCCGCGCTCGCCGAGCACGTGTGGGTCGGCGAGAAGGACGGGCCCGGCTGGATGGCCGGGGGTTCGTACCTCGTCGCGCGCCGTATCCGCATGAACGTCGAGACCTGGGACCGGACTCCGCTCGGCGAGCAGGAGGACATCTTCGGGCGCGACAAGGGCGAGGGCGCGCCGGTCGGGAAGGCCAAGGAGCACGACGAGCCGTTCCTGAAGGCGATGAAGCCCGACTCGCACGTCCGCCTCGCGCACCCCGACACCAACGACGGTGCGACGATCCTGCGCCGCGGCTACTCCTTCACGGACGGCACCGACGGGCTCGGCCGCCTGGACGCGGGGCTTTTCTTCCTCGCGTACCAGCGGGACGTCCGCACGGGGTTCATCCCGGTGCAGCGCAGTCTGGCGCGCGCCGACGTTCTCAACGAGTACATCCAGCACGTGGGTTCAGCGGTCTTCGCGATCCCGCCGGGCGTCCGTGACAAGGACGACTGGTGGGGCCGGGCACTGTTCGGCTGAGGGGATCTGACACAGACATGTTCGGCAACTATCTGATCGGCCTGCGCGAGGGCCTCGAGGCCAGCCTGGTCGTCTGCATCCTCATCGCCTATCTGGTGAAGACGGAGCGGCGCGACGCCCTCAAGCCCATCTGGATCGGCATCGGCGTCGCGTGCGGCCTCGCGCTGGGCTTCGGCTGCGCGCTCACCTTCGGTTCGCAGGAGCTGACGTTCAAGGCGCAGGAGGCGCTCGGCGGTTCGCTGTCGATCGTCGCCGTCGCGCTCGTGACGTGGATGGTCTTCTGGATGCGGCGTACGGCCCGTCATCTCAAGGCGGAGCTGCACGGCAAACTGGACGCGGCGCTGCAGATGGGCACGGGCGCCCTGGTCGCCACCGCGTTCCTCGCCGTGGGCCGCGAGGGCCTGGAGACCGCGCTGTTCGTCTGGGCGTCGGTGCGGGCCTCGGGCGACGGTACGCCAGGGCCGCTGATCGGCGTGCTCCTCGGCCTGCTCACCGCTATCGCGCTCGGCTGGCTGTTCTACAAGGGCACGGTCCGCATCAACCTGGCGAAGTTCTTCACCTGGACCGGCGCCATGCTGGTGGTCGTGGCGGCCGGCGTGCTCGCGTACGGCGTGCACGACCTGCAGGAGGCGGAGTTCCTCGGCGGCCTGCAGAACAAGGCGTTCGACATCAGTGCGACGATCCCGCCGGACAGCTGGTACGGCACGCTCCTGAAGGGCATCTTCAACTTCCAGCCCGATCCGACGGTTGTCCAGGTCACGGTGTGGCTGCTGTACCTGATCCCGACGCTCGCGTTCTTCTTCGCCCCGGTAGGGTTCGGGCCCGGGAAGGGGAAGGTGAACGCAACGCATGAGCAGGCTTCCAAGGCAGCGCACTCCGATGCTGGGCGGACGGTCGCAACGGCCGCGCCGGTACGCGATGGTGGCGTCGACGGTGACCGTACTGACGGTGACGGCGAGCGGATGCGTGACGGTGCACGGGGAGCGGGAGGTCATCCCGTCGGCGACGAAGGCTGAGGCCGACCGCGCGCTGAAGGACTTCCTCACCGCCTACAACAAGGCAGAGAAGGAGTACGACCCGGCCCTGGACGCGGCACGGGTCACGGGCCCGCTGAGCGCCATCAACCAGGCGGGCCTGAAGTCGAAGGGTGCGCGGAACCCGGGCGGCAACCCCGATCAGGTGCCGCTGGAGCTGACGGACGCGAAGTACTCGATCCCCAAGAAGGCCGGCTGGCCGAGGTGGTTCGTCGCGGACACGAAGTCCAACCGCAGGGGTGACCTGCGCTGGCTGCTCGTCTTCACGAAGGGCAGCGCGGACCAGCTGTGGGAGGCGTCGTACCTGAACCTGGTGTCGCCCGGCAAGATGCCCGAGCTGAAGAAGGACAAGGACGGCTGGGCCGAGCCGGTCGAGCTGGACTCCCCGGCTCTCGCGGTGGCGCCGAAGAACCTCGGCAAGGAGTACACGACGTATCTGGGGTCGGGCGGCGACACGTTCGCGCCGGGCGACCACACGTCGACGTGGAAAGCGTTCCGCGACAAGAACACCAAGCGCCGCGGTATCGCCGTCCAGTACATCGACGAGCCGAAGAACGACGGAACGTTCGCGCCGGTGGGTCTGCGCACCCAGGACGGCGGGGCGATGGTCTTCTTCTCGACGCACCACTACGAGAAGCAGACCGCCGCGAAGGGCGTGAACCTCACCGTCGAGCCCGAGGTGAAGCCTCTCCTGACGGGTGAGGTCAAGCAGTCGGTGACGCTGGAGCGGGTCTCGAACCAGGTCGTCGTCGACCCGGCGGGGGCGGGCAAGGTGACCTTCCTGAGCCGCATCCAGGGCCTGACGGGCGCGAAGGGCGAGTAACCCGGCGACCGGGTGCAGCGGCCTTCGCGCGCGGGTGTCAGCCCCTCAACGGCCAGGCGGCGACGTCGTGCTGGGGTTCGCCCGCGACGCGGGCGCACTCGTCGGTGAGCGTCTCCAGGAGCGTCAGCGGGTCCGGGAGCGCGTGCTCGGGGCCCCGGATCCAGTGAACCTTCAGGTCACCGGGCAGCCGCGCGGGTGGCACCAGGACGTACGAACCACGGCAGTGCCAGCGGAAGCCCGGGTGTTCGTTCGTCGTCTCGGGGTGGCAGTCAAGCTCGCAGGGCCACCACTCGTCCTCGTCCTCGGGGGTGCCGCGCGTGAGCGTGAAGAAGAGCATCCGCCCCTCGTCCATGATGCCCTCGGACTCGGCGACGGGGCCTACGTCGATGCCGTCGGCGAGGAGCCTTGCGAGTGCCTCGCGTCCGGCGGCGAGCGGCACGTCCAGGACGTCGTGGACCATGCCGGTCGCGGTGATGAAGTTGGCCTGCGGCTGGTGCCTGGCCCAGCGCTCGACCTGCCCGCGGTCGGTCGTGGACTGCGTCTGCCAGGCGAAGGAGATGGGGTGCCTGGCGGGGGTGGGACAGCCGATGCGGTCACAGGAACATCGGTACGCGGAGGGGTGCGCGGCCGGTGAGAGCGGCAGACCCGCTGCCGCCGCGGCGACAAGGAGGGCCTCGCGGCTCGCCTCTTCACCTGCCGTGTCCTCCGGTCGGGGACGTCGGCGAAGCCACTGGGAAATCCTGCTCTGTCCGCCTGAACGGCGGTCGAACTCCGCGCCCATCTATCCCCTCACCTCGCATTTGTGCCGAGAAGCATCTCCCATGGTCGCACCATCCTGCGCCTCGGGGGGCCAGAGCCCACATCCGGGGTAGCTGGGGTGATGCAAGGCGCAGGGTGTCATCGCGCGTCATTGCGTACTAACTGGGGATATACCCCCCTACCGTGTTCGCCATGGTCACCAGGACTGTGCTCACGGGATTCTCGGGGCTCATGAGCCTCACCACGCTGACCCTCACGGCTCCCGCCGGCTCCCTCGCCCCGCTCGAATGGGGCGGCGGCCCACTGACGGTGGAGGCCCTCCCCCGCGTCACCTACACCGCACACCGGGGCGGCGCCCTCGAGGTGCCGGAGAACAGCATGTCGGGCCTGGTGGCGGCGTACGAAAGAGGCACGGCCCAGGTCATCGACGTCGATACGCGGATGCTGCGCGACGGCACGCTGGTGGCCATGCACGACGAGACCCTGGACCGCACGACGACATCCACCGGCCCGGTGCGTTCGCTCACCCTGCGCCAGTGGCGCAAGGTCAGGCTGCGGCCGGGCCACGGCCTGCCCGGCAGCTGGCGCTCCGAGCGGCCGCCGACGGTCGCCGAGGTCCTCGACCGCTTCGGCGGCCGGATCGTGCTGATGCTCGAGGCGAAGGACCCGCGCAGCCTGCGGGCGCTCGGCTCGCTGATCCGCGCGCGCGGCCTGACCCGCTCGGTGTTCGTGAACTCCAACGTGCCCGGCGTCGCGGCGCGCGCCCACCGGATGGGCCTGCTCGCGCAGCTGTGGCGCTCCAAGGCGCAGATGCGCACGGACCGGCCCGAGCGGTGGGCCGGTTTCGTGGACGTCCTGGACGTGGATCACAAGGCGCGGGACCTGGACGTCCTGCGCGCGGTCAACTCCGGGATCCCCCGGGTGTGGGCGCACACGGTGACCACCCCTGGCCAGCGCGACCGGGCCCTGCGGCTCGGCTGCGACGGCGTGATCACGGACGTGCCCGGGCTGCTCGCGCGGACGCCGGTGAAGGGCGCGAAGGGCGTGAGCGCCGCCGGTCTTCGGGAGCGGTGGCCGGTCAACCAGGTGTGATCAGCGCGGCGCGATTCCGTAGAGGGCGTACTCGACGAGCTTGTCGCCGTACTCGTGCGTGAGCGGTCCTGTCCGCTGCAGCCAGCGCTGGGCGATCGGGCCCGTCCACAGTTCCAGGGCGATGCGGGGTTCCACCTCGGGGGCGACCTGGCCGGCTTCCTGGGCGATGCGCAGGCGCTTCACGTACAGCTGGAGTCCGGGCTCGAGGAGCTTCTCCACGTACTCGGCGCCGATGTCGTCATTGAGCATGCCCTCGGCGGCGAGCGCCCGGTAGGGAGCGTCGTACTTGGGGTTCTTGAGCTCGTCGATGGTGGCCCGCACGACGTACTTGAGGTCGGCCTCCACGTCCCCTGAGTCCGGGATCTCGTGCTCCAGTTCGTGGCCCGCCTCGGTGCTCGCCTCAATGCTGGCCTGCTTGCCGAGGTCGAGGAAGGCGTCGAGCAGGACGGCGCCCTTCGACGGCCACCAGCGGTAGATCGTCTGTTTCCCCACGCCCGCCCGGGAGGCGATGGCCTCGATCGTGAGCTTGGAGTACCCGACCTCGGAGACGAGTTCGAGGGCGGCGTCATAGATCGCGTGGCGCGAACGCTCGCTGCGGCGCGTGGAGTCTGGGGCGGATTTCGTGGCCATGTCTCCGAATGTAGCAGCAGACGAGCCGAGACGTACCGTCTCGATTTCCCTTGACAAGACGGACCGTCTCGTTCAAAGTAATCACATCGAAGCGAGACGCGACGTCTCGTGGGAGGTTCTCGATCCGGAGGTACAGACATGTCACGAGGCGGAGCAGGAAACATGCTGGGCGTGGGCGGTACGCGCACCAACCTCTCCCGCAAGGCGCTGCGCGGCGGGGCCCGCGGCGGACAGGTCGGCGGCGGGCTCAGCCCGCAGGCGCAGAAGCGTGAGCTGCTGCGCAAGCTGCAGGAAGGTCGCTCGGCGCGCGGCGAGTCATGAGACGGGGACGTCGACGGCACCGATGGTGTCTTGACCATCCGCAGACCCGGGTTGACCACTCGCTGAACCACCCGTTCAGATCACAGCGCGAGGGCTCCTCAGACCGCACCATGAACAGCAACTGCCCCACTATGGGCAGTAACTGACCACCGCGGTACGTGAGGAGCCCTCGTTGAGTCGATTTCCTCGTCGCGCCACACCCCGGCGCTATCTGATGTGCTCACCCGCACACTTCAAGGTCACGTACTCCATCAACCCCTGGATGGATCCATCGAAACCGGTCGACGTCCCGCTGGCCGTCGCCCAGTGGGAGGACCTGCGCGACCGCTACCGCTCGCTCGGCCACACCGTCGAGGAGCTCACCCCGCGCCCCGGCCTGCCGGACATGGTCTTCGCCGCGAACGGCGCGACCGTCATCGGGGGCCGCGTGCTCGGCGCGCGGTTCGCCTATCCCGAGCGCGGCGACGAAGCGGTCGCCCACCTGGAGTGGTTCCGGGAGCACGGCTTCACGGACCTCCATGAACCCACCCACATCAACGAGGGCGAGGGCGACTTCGCCGTCACGTCCTCGTACGTCCTTGCCGGACGCGGCTTCCGGGCCAGCCCTCTGTCGCACGGGGAGGCGCAGGAGTTCTTCGGCCGCCCGGTCATCGGACTCGATCTCGTCGACCCCCGCTACTACCACCTGGACACGGCGCTCGCGGTGCTCAGCGACACGGGGGACACGGGGGACACGACCGACGACGTCATGTACTACCCGCCCGCGTTCTCGCCGGGCAGCCAGGCGGTCCTGCGGCGCCTCTTCCCCGACGCGCTGATCGCCGATGAGCCGGACGCGGTGGCCCTGGGGCTCAACGCGGTATCGGACGGGCTGCACGTACTGCTCCCGCAGGCCGCGGTCGGCCTCTTCGCGCCACTGCGGGAGCGTGGCTACGAACCCGTCGGCATGGATCTGGGCGAGCTGCTCAAGGGCGGCGGCAGCGTGAAGTGCTGCACGCAGGAGCTGCGCGCCTAGGGGGTGTCCTCCTGGTGGGGCGGCCAGGCGTCGCCCCACTCCGCGTCGCGGGCCGCGCGGTACAGCGGGCCGTGGCGCTTGGTCACCGTCTCGCGGTGCAGCGTCTCGTCCGCCGCGCACAGGTCGAGCAGGACCAGGCCCTTGCGGATCTGCGGCTTGCGTACGACGCGGTTGGCCGCGGGCTCCGTGTCGAAGCGGACGGCCGCCACATAGCTGAACTTCTCGTCCTCGTACGCCAACGAGCCGCCCTTGACCTGCCGGTGCAGGGAGGAACGGCTGACGCGCGCCGAGAAGTGGCACCAGTCCTCGCCGGGCACGATCGGGCAGGCGGCACTGTGCGGGCAGGGCGCGGCGATCCGGAAGCCCGCGGCGATCAGCCGGTCACGGGCCTCGATGACGCGTGCGTAACCGTCGGGGGTGCCGGGCTCGACGATGACGACGGCCTGCGCGGCGTCGGCCGCCGCGTCCACGACCGAGCGCCGGTCGTCCTCCGTCAGCTCCTTGAGGACGTACGACACCGTGACGAGATCAGTGCTCTCGATGCTGAGCGCCGATCCGATACGAGAGCGCTGCCACTGCGCCGCCTTCAACCACGGGTTCGCGGCGGCGAGTTCACGCCCCAGGGCAAGGGCGGGCTCGGCCCAGTCAAGCACTGTCACCGGCCGCTCGCCGTCCCAGGTCGCACTCACCGCCCAGGTCGCCGCGCCGGTGCCACCACCGACATCCACATGACTGCCGGGCACCCACCCGGCGGGCGCCGCGTCCGCGAGGGCACCGAGCGCGGAACGCACCGCCTCGAAGGTCGCGGGCATGCGGTACGCGGCGTACGCGGCGACGTCCGCGCGGTCGCGCAGGATCGGGGCGTCGGTCGGGGTGAGCCCCCGGTAATTGGCGATCAGCCGGTCAACGGCTTGCGCGGCCTGCTTGGCCGGAAGCCCACCGAGCAGCCCCGCAAGGGCGGCGCGGAGGTTCTCGGCGGGGGAAATCGGCACGTTCACCCCGTGATTCTACGGGCGCCCGAAGGGGCGCGGGGAACTGCGCGCCAAGCCCCCACCGGGCCCGCAGGTGACCAACAAGCGCACCACCCCAGGGGCGCGGGGAACTGCGCGACAAGCCCCCACCGGGCCCGCAGGTAAATCCCGCCCCCAGCGAAAAGCACTCAGCGGGCCGAGCGGGCCAGCCTCGTCGCAGCCCGTGCCCTAGGTCCGCTGTCAGCCGACCCGCGGCGCGGGTGAACCGTATTGGCCAGGAGGATCAGGAACGTGTCCGTGGCAGGGTCGAGCACCAGCGACGTCCCGGTGAACCCCGTATGCCCCGCCGCCCCGCGCCCCGCAAGCTCCCCCATGAACCACGCCTGGTCAAGGCCGAAGCCGAGCCCCGGCGGCGTAAGCATCAGCTCCACGAAGTCCGGCCCGAGGATGCGCGCCGTACCGTACGAGCCGCCGCACAGCAGCGCGCGGCAGAACACCGCGAGGTCGCGTGCGGTGGAGAAGAGCCCGGCGTGGCCCGCGACGCCGCCGAGCGCCCAGGCGTTCTCGTCGTGCACCTCGCCCCGCAGCATCCCCCGGTCGGCCTTGGCCCAGGGCCTGCGCTGGTCCTCGGTGGCCGCGGCGTCGGGGCGCGGCCCGAAGCCGGTGGCCGCCATGCCGAGCGGCCGGGTGATGCCCTCGCGTACGAGGACGTCGAGCGGGCGGCGCGTGATGCGCTCCAGGACGTGCTGGAGGAGCAGCATGTTCAAGTCGGAGTAGACGTAGTCACCCGGCAGGCTCGACGGGGCCTCAGCCCGCAGCGCGGCGAGGCGCGCGGCGTCGTCCGGGCAGTCGTAGAGGGGGAGTTCGGGGCGCAGACCCGAGGTGTGCGTGAGCAACTGCCGCACCGTGATGCCGTGCTCGGCGGCCGCCCTGAACTCGGGGACGTACGCGGAGACCAGCGCGTCGATGCCGAGCGTGCCGCGCTCCAGCTGCTGCATCGCGGCGACCGTCGTGAACAGCTTGGTCAGCGATGCCAGGTCGAAGGGCGTGCCGGTGCGGGTCAACACCTGCTCGGCGGGCGGCAGTTCGACGCCCGCGTCCTTCTCAGGGTCGTACGCGGCGTAGCGCACCGCACGGCCCACCGCCTCCTCCACGGCGATCACCGGGCCCCGCCCGGCGAGCACGACGGCGCCCGCGCACCAGGGCCGCTCGCCGCGCGTCAGTGCGCGCACCTCGCGCACGAGGTGGGCCATCTCGTCCGTGTCGAGCCCCGCACGGTCCGGTGTCCCGGCGCGCAGCAGGCGTGGCGCGGTCAGTGGTCCGTCCCCTCCCGATTCGGCCTGGCCGAGTGCTGCCAGGGGCGGCACAGTCCCAAGAAGCAGCCGATGGCCGCAAGGCCGCAGACCAGCTGGACGACGGCCATCGGCACGGCCGTCGCCTCGCCCGCGATGCCCACCAGCGGCGACGCGATGGCGCCGACGAGGAACGAGGACGTGCCGAGCAGCGCCGACGCGGAGCCCGCGGCGTGCGGGGTGCGCATCAGTGCGAGGGCGTTGGTGTTGGGCATCGCGAGGCCCATCGCCGACATCAGGACGAAGAGCCCGGCCGCGACGGGGAACAGGCCGACGTCGCCGAAGACGCCCGAGGTCATCAGGAGCAGCGCGGTGGCGGCGAGCACGATGACCGTCAGGCCGAAGGCGAGCGCCTTGTCGAGGCTGACCCGGCCGACGAGGATCTTGCCGTTGATCTGGCCGACGACGATCAGGCCGACGGAGTTCACGCCGAAGAGCAGGCTGAAGGTCTGCGGGGACGCGCCGTAGATCTCCTGGATGACGAACGGCGAGGCGGAGATGTACGCGAAAAGCGCGGCGAAGGCGAAGCCGCCCGCGATCATGTAGCCGGTGAAGACGCGGTCGGCCAGGAGCGACTTCATGGTGCGAAGCGCCTCTACGGTGCCGCCGCTGTGCCGCTTCTCCGGGGCGAGCGTCTCGGGCAGGCTCCGCCAGACCACCACCGTCAGGGCGATGCCGATCACCGTGAGCACGGCGAAGATGCCGTGCCAGTCGGTGAAGCGCAGGACCTGGCCGCCGATGAGGGGCGCGACGACCGGGGCGACCCCGGAGATCAGCATGAGGGTGGAGAAGAAGCGGGCCATCTCCACGCCGTCGTAGAGATCACGGACGACGGCGCGGGCGATGACGATGCCCGCGGCGCCCGCGAGGCCCTGCAACAGGCGGAAGGCGATGAGGAGTTCGGCGGTGGGCGCGAACGCGCAGATCGCGGTGGCGAGGATGTAGACGAGGAGCCCGATGAGCAGCGGTCTGCGCCGCCCCCACTTGTCGCTCATCGGCCCGACGACGAGCTGCCCGAGCGCCATGCCGGTGAGGCAGGCGGTGAGGGTCAGCTGCGCGGTCGCGGCGGACGTGTGCAGGGAGCGGGTGACCTCCGGGAGCGCCGGCAGGTACATGTCCATGGAGAGCGGCGGGACCGCGGTGAGGCCGCCGAGGACGAGGGTGACGAGGAGGCCGGTGCGACGCCGGGCGGTGAGGTCCGCGGGGGCGGGGGAGGCTGAGGCGGGGGCGGCTGAGGCGGGGCCCGGTACCGGCGCCCGGGACTGCCGTATGAGGGGGGCTTCGGACCCACTCGTGGTGCGGCTGCCGTGCTCCGGCATGCGGATTCCTTCCCGATTAGGCGTGCGATTACCTATGCTCTCAGCTCAGCTGTGCTGGTTGAGACCATTTCCGCGGTACGCGCGGTACGAACAGGGGCCCCAGTGGTGGAAGACAACCGTGAGCCCGTGCGCTGGGGCATCCTCGCGACGGGCGGGATCGCCGCATCGTTCACGGCGAACCTCCTCGACATGCCGGACGCGGAGGTCGTCGCGGTGGCATCGCGGACCGACGCTTCGGCGAAGGCGTTCGCCGAGCGGTTCGGAATACCGCGCGCGTACGGCGAGTGGGGCGCGCTCGCCGAGGACAAGGACGTCGACGTCGTGTACGTGGCGACGCCGCACGCGTCGCACCGGGCCGCGGCGGGCCTCTGCCTCGACGCCGGCCGCGCGGTGCTCTGCGAGAAGGCGTTCGCGCTGAACGCGCGCGAGGCGCGGGAGCTGGTGACGCTCGCCCGGCAGCGGGGCCTCTTCCTGATGGAGGCCATGTGGATGTACTGCCATCCGCTGGTCAGGCGGATGAAGGCGCTGGTCGACGACGGGGCGATCGGTGAGGTGCGCACCGTGCAGGCCGACTTCGGGCTCGCGGGGCCCTTCCCTCCCGCGCATCGCCTCCGCGACCCGGCGCAGGGCGGTGGCTCGCTGCTCGATCTCGGGGTGTACCCGGTGTCGTTCGCGCAGCTGCTGCTCGGGGAGCCTTCGGGGGTGACAGCGAGAGCGACGCTCTCGGATGAGGGCGTTGATCTCCAGACGGGAATGCTGCTCTCGTGGGAGAGCGGTGCTCACGCTTTGTTGCACTGCTCCATCAATGGGGGCACCCCCGTCACCGCGTCCGTCACCGGTTCGAAGGGCCGCATCGACGTCCCGAACGGCTTCTTCTTCCCCGAACGCTTCGTGCTGCACCGCGACGGCCGCGACCCCGAGGAGTTCACCGCCGTCCCCGAGCACGGCCCCCGCGACAGCCTCAAGCACGAGGCCGCCGAGGTCATGCACCGCCTGCGCGCGGGCGACACCGAGTCCCCCCTCGTCCCCCTCGACGGCACCCTCGCGGTGATGCGGACCCTGGACGCGGTGCGGGAGCGGATCGGGGTGCGCTACCCGGGCGAGTGAGCGCACCCCTTGGGTCCTCCGCCGCGGATTACGCGGGCTTCAGCCCCGGGTTCCCCGACTCCGTCACGAAGGACGCAGCCGTGGTGATCGGCGCCCCGGGCGTCGTCACCGCCGACACGGTCTTGAAGTCGGCGCGCGCGGACTCCTGGCCCAGGTCGACCGTCACGTACCCGCGCCGCCCGTTGTAGAACTTCAGGTGTGGGTTGGCCTTGGTGTAGGTCTCCCAGTTCGCGGGCTTGTCGGCGCCGTCCTTGCCGCTGGCGATGGACGTCGCCACGATCTCCGTACCGACCGTCCTGGACGCCTGGTCGTCGAAGTCGGCCTTGATGTCGAAGGCGTACCCGACGTGCACGTCACCGGTGAGCACCATCAGGTTGTCGATCCCGGAGGACTTCGCCCCGGCGAGGACCCGCTGCCGCGACGCCCGGTAGCCGTCCCAGGCGTCCATCGAGAGCTTGGCCTCCGCGTTCAGGTCGAGCCGCCGCTCGGAGAACGTGACCTGCTGCGGCACGACGTTCCACAGCGCCCGCGAGCCGCGCCAGCCGTTGATCAGCCAACGCTCTTGCGCGCCGCCGGTGATGGTGCGCGCCGGGTCGTCCGACTCCGGGCCCGGGACGTGGGCCTTGTCGCCGTACGCCTGGTCGGAGCGGTACTGCCGGGTGTCCAGGATGTCGAACTGGGCGAGCCGCCCCCACTTGACGCGGCGGTAGAGCTGGAGGTCGGGGCCGCTCGGCTTCTGCGGGCTGCGCAGCGGCAGGTTCTCCCAGTACGCGCGGTAGGCGGCGGCGCGGCGCACCAGGAACTCGGCGGGCGGGTTGCCGTTCTCGTCGAGGTCACCCGCGTAGTTGTTCTCGGCCTCGTGGTCGTCCCAGGTGACGACGAAGGGGTGCGCGGCGTGCGCGGCGCGCAGATCGGGGTCGGACTTGTAGAGGGCGTACCGCAGGCGGTAGTCCTCCAGCGTCTGCGTCTCGCGGTTGTAGAGGGCGGGCAGGGTGCGGTCGGTGTAGTTGCGGGCGCCGCCGACCGCGTTGACCGCGTACTCGTAGAGGTAGTCGCCGAGGTGGAAGACGACGTCGACATCGTCCTCGGCCAGGTGTTTGTACGCGGTGAAGTAGCCGTCGTGGTACGCCTGGCAGGACACGGCAGCGAGAGTCAGGGAGCTGACCTTGCTGTCGGCCGCGGGGGCAGTGCGGGTCCGGCCCGTCTCGCTGATCCACTTGCCCGCCTTGAAGCGGAAGTAGTAGGTCCGTGCGGCGTCGAGGTGGCCCACCTCGACGTGCACGGTGTGGTTGAACTCGGGGTGGGCGGTGGCGGAACCGCGTCTGGCGATACGGCGGAAACGGGCGTCGTGGGCGAGCTCCCACTGGACGGTGACGCGCTCGGCGGGCAGACCGTTGCCCGGTTCGTACGGGGCCGGGGCCAGACGGGTCCAGAGCAGGACCGAGCCGGGCTGCGGGTCGCCGGATGCCACGCCGAGCGTGAACGGATCGTCGGCTATCTTCCGCGCGTCCAGCTCGGCGGCGCTCGCGGCGCCCGCCGTCGGCAGGTTGGTGGCGAAGGCGAGCGCGGCCGCGGCACCGGTGACGGTGAGGAAGCGACGGCGTCCCAAGTGACTGGCGGCGGCTCGGAGTTCGGCTGTGTCCTGCTGGCCTGCGGGTGTCATGTGGCCCTCCCCTGACGATTGGTGTCACGGGCATGCAAGTGGTGAGGGAAGGCGCGCGACTGTCGCGTACACAACAGCCGCATGGCGGGACGATGATGTCCGCGTGGACGGGCCTCCCGTACGCTGCGGGGCCATGAACGCAGAGCTAACTGGGCATTCGACCGGGAATCCGACCGGGCAGATGAAGACCGCCGTGGTGACCGGCGCGGGCTCCGGAATCGGCAGGTCCGTGGCGGTGGAACTGCTGCGGGCCGGCTGGTCCGTGGCGCTCGCGGGGCGCCGGAAGGAGACACTTGAGGAGACGGCGGCGATCGCCGCGGGAGTGTCGGAGGGCGCCGCGGTGCGGCCCGTCCCGCACGCCGAGGAATCCACCGAGGTGAACGCCCCGGCCGAGACCGACGCCCTGTGTGTGCGCACCGACGTGTCGCGGCCCGAGGACGTGGCCGCGCTCTTCTCCGCCGTGCGCGACCGCTTCGGCCGTCTCGACCTCCTCTTCAACAACGCCGGCACGTTCGGCCCCGGCGGCGTCCCCGTCGACGAGCTGGAGTATGACGCGTGGCGGCACGTCGTCGACACGAACCTCAACGGCGCCTTCCTGTGCGCGCAGGCGGCCTTCCGTCAGATGAAGGAGCAGGACCCGCAGGGCGGCCGGATCATCAACAACGGCTCCATCTCCGCGCACGTACCGCGCCCGCACTCCATCGCGTACACGGCGACGAAGCACGCGCTGACCGGCCTGACGAAGTCCCTCTCCCTGGACGGCCGCCCCTACCGGATCGCCTGCGGCCAGATCGACATCGGCAACGCGGCGACCGACATGACCGAGCGGATGCGGACCGGAATCCTGCAGGCCAACGGGGAGTTGGCGCCCGAGCCGGTGATGGACGTGTCGGACGTGGCACGGACGGTGCGCCATATGGCGGAGCTGCCGCTGGAGGCCAACGTGCAGTTCGCGACGGTGCTCGCGACGAACATGCCGTTCGTCGGGCGGGGTTAGCCGCCGGCGCCTTTCGTGGCCGACCGTGACCCGTCACTCACGGTCGGCCCACATTTCCACAAACGGAATAGGACGCACCGCGTCAATTACGCGCATCACCCCCCGTATGCTCAGCGTGCCCTCCACGAGAACTCCATATTCAGAGCACACTCGGAGCACACCTTGCGCATACGTTCCGCGGCCCCGGCCGTCCTCGCGGCCGCCGCACTCGCGGCCTCTCTGCTCGCCGCGTCCCCCGCGACCGCCGCCGCGCGCCACCAGGGCGGACTGCACCTGGGGTACATCCAGTTCGACAGCCCGGGCCGTGACACCCGCTCCAACTCCTCGCTGAACGCGGAGTGGGTGAACATCCACAACAGCTCCGGCTCGGCGGTCCAGCTCAAGGGCTACAAGCTGAAGGACAACACCGGCTACACGTACACCTTCGGCAGCTACAAGATCGGCTCCGGCAAGACCGTCAAGGTCCGCACCGGCAAGGGCACCAACGCGTCGGGCGTCCGCTACTGGGGCCGCGGCTCGTACGTATGGAACAACACCAGCGACAAGGCCCGCCTCATCAAGCCGAGCGGCTCGCTCAAGGACTCCTGCTCCTGGACGAACAGCAACCCCGGCTACAAGAGCTGCCACTGACGGCCCACATGCCACTGTGAGGGGGCAGGGGGGACAGGGCAGCCGCTCCGTGACGGCCGGGCCGCGCCGGGGAACCGCGGGAATGACCGGGGTCGCGGAACGGTTGCCCTGCGACATGACGACGAATTCGGCAAGCGCCGCCTCTCCTGACGTCCTGCGGTACACCGCGTTCTCGACCGACCCGGCGGGCGGCAATCCCGCCGGGATCGTGCTCGACGCCACCGGTCTCGACGACGCGGTGATGCTGGGGATCGCGGCGGAGGTGGGGTACAGCGAGTCGGCGTTCCTGATCCCGGCGGCCGGTTCCGGCTCCGGCTCCAGTTCTGGCTCTGGCTCTGGCTCTGGCTCCGGCGATGGGGGCCGCTCCTTCGACGTGCGTTACTTCAGCCCGCAGGCCGAGGTCTCCTTCTGCGGCCACGCGACGGTGGCGGCGGCGGTCGCGCTGGCCGAACGGGGCAGCGGCGTGGGCGACTTCGTCTTCTCCACACGGGCGGGCACGGTGCCGGTGACCGTGACCGACGTGGACGGCACCCTGCGGGCCACGCTCACCAGCGTCGAGCCGCACGTCGACGAGGTCTCGGCGGCCGACCTGACCGAGGCCCTGGCCGCGCTCGACTGGCCGGCGGGCGACCTCGACCCGGCGCTGCCGCCCCGCATCGCCTACGCGGGCGCCCGCCACCTGATCCTGGCCGCCGCGACCCGCGCACGCCTCGCCGACCTGTCGTACGACTTCGAACGCCTCGCGGCCCTGATGCGCCGACTTGACCTGACCACGGTCCAACTGGTCTGGCGGGAGTCGAAGTCGACCTTCCACGCGCGCGACCCGTTCCCGGTGGGCGGAGTCGTGGAGGACCCCGCCACGGGCGCCGCGGCGGCCGCCTTCGGCGCGTACGCCCGTGAACTGGCCCTGGTACCAGCCGAGTCGGAGCTCACCCTTCACCAGGGCGCAGACATGGGCCGCCCCGGAGTACTCACGGTGAGCCTGCGGGAAGGGGACGAGAGGGTGCGGGTGAGCGGGTCGGCGGTGCGGATCGCGGGGTAGACCCCCCGCGCTCCCCCACTCCCTCTCGCGGGGGCCTTCCCCGGGCCCCCGCTCCCCGCGCTCCCCCCTAGACGCCAGGCGAATTACTCCCCGTCCACCCCGCGCGCCTCCCCCAGGATCCGCTCGACCTCGCCCAACTCCCCCTCGGTCAGCGGCCCGTACTCCAGCGCCCCCACGTTCTCCTCGACCTGCGCCACGGTCCGGAAGCCCGGAACAGGCACCGTCAGCGGGCTCCGTGCCCAGAGCCAGGCGAGGGCGCCCTGCGCGAGGCTCCGTCCGCCGCCGGTCAGCACGGACCGCACCGCGTCCACCCGCCCGAGCCACTCGGGGTCGGCGCCACCGCCCGTTCCGAAGCCCGGCAGCCAGGCGGGCGGTGCGCTGCGGATGTCGCCGGCCCCCGGCACGCGCCCGCCGCTGAACTTCCCGGTCAGTAGCCCCATCGCCAACGGACTCCGCAGCACGCTCGCAAGACCGAGCTCCGCGCAGAGCGCCAGCATCTCCGGCGCGTCCTGCAGCACGTTGCAGCGATGCTGCACCGCCGCACAGTGCGGCCCCTCGGCGAAGAGCGCCGCGCGGGCCGGGTCGTCCGTGCTCCATCCGTACGTCCGGATGAGCCCCTCCCGCACGAACTCCTCGCAGGCGTCCCGCAGTTGCGCGGCCCGCTCCGGTTCCGCGTCGCCGATGTGCAGCTGATAGAGATCGATGTGATCCGTGCCGAGCCGCTTCAGCGAAGCGGTCAGCGCACGGCGCGCGTACGCGACCGAGTCGTCCGCGCCCCCGACCGCGGTCCGCGTCTCCTCTTGGAAGAGTTTCCCCCACTTGGTGGCGATGACGACGTCGTCCCGCCGCGCGCCGAGAGCGCGCCCGAGGACGCGCTCGCTGTGCCCGGTCCCGTAGTTGTCCGCGGTGTCGAAGAAGTTCACGCCGAGGTCGACGGCACGCCGGATCGCCCGCACCGACTCCTCGTCGTCGACCGCGCCCCAGCCGTACGGTTCACCGCCGGGCCCCGACCACTCGCCGCCGATGGCCCAGCAGCCGAGGCCGAGCGCGCTGACCTCGATGCCGCTCCGCCCCAATGTCCTGCGTGCCGTACGTGTCGTCTCCATGCCCACGGACGCTAGGAGTTGAAGCGCACGCGAAGGCAAGACCTCCCGCGAACCGCATCACTCGGTGCTGCTCCAGACCTGCTTCAGACCTGCTCCAGATCTGGAGCAGCCCTGCTTCAGGCCTGACCCGTCTCGAACCGGGAGACCTTCCCGCCGTCGACGGTGAACCGCCACTTCGTCCGCATCTCCCCCCACGTGTCGTTGCGGTACGAGACGATCAGCACGAGCCCGCCGTCCGACTCGTTCTCCACGTCCATGTGGCCGTTGGAGGAGAAGATCTCGCGGTCCGTCCACTCGGCGATGTTCCGTTCGGAGCCGTCGTCGGACATGGTCGCGTCGGGCGTGAGGACGGCCTGGAAGGCGGCCTGGTCGTGGGAGTTCACGGCGCTGACGAAGGCCCGGACCGTCGGGTCCGCGAGGCGGTTTACCTGAATGCTCATGCACCCACGGTCACATCGGCCGCCCCACCCCGCCACCGGACGGGGTCACTCGTACGGCCGACTGAGCGAGGTACGCGGCGTTGCTCTGACGGACGGTGGGGTGACGAACATGCCCGCCCCCACCCTCTCACCACCCGCTCTGACCCCAGGAGACAGCGCCATGACCCGTTCCTGCTTCGACCGCCGTGACCTGGGCCTTCTCCTGCTCCGCGTCGGAACCGGCGGCGTCCTCGCCGCGCACGGCGCGCAGAAGCTCTTCGGCTGGTTCGGCGGCCACGGCATCGAGGGCACCGGTGCCTTCATGGAGTCCATCGGCTTCGCGCCCGGCAAGGCGAACGCCGTCATCGCCGG
>NZ_BAAAUG010000009.1:0-32846 GCF_039533825.1 Streptomyces rectiviolaceus | reverse complement strand
CTCGCCGAGGCGGGTGGCGGCACGCTGCTCGCGCTCGGCCTCGCGACCCCCGCCGCCGGTTCCGCCGCGGCGGGCGCCATGGCCGGGGCGAGCGCGGTGCACGCCCCCAACGGCTTCTTCAGCCAGGGCGGCGGCTACGAGTACCCGGCGTTCCTCGGCATGGTCTCCGCCGCCCTCGCCGTCACGGGCCCCGGTGCCTACTCCGCGGACAGCGCACTCGGCCACTCCTTCAACCGCAACTGGATGGTGCCGGCGGCCCTGGCGGGCACAGCCGTCGGGGTGCTCGTGTCGGTGGGCTCGCGGGCGAAGAACGTACGCGATCAGCAGGGCCCGGAAGAGCCGGGGGAAGCATCGGCGGACGAGGCCTGACGGCCCTCGGCCCCTCACCCGGTGCATCGCGGCGAAAGTCGCTGTTCCGGGCGCAAGTTGACGAGATAGCGTCGTCGCCCATGACCGACACCACCGCCCCGAACCTGCCGCCCCGCCTCACCGGCCTCACCTTCCACGGTCCGCTCTCCGAGGCGCGGGCCGCACGCCTCGTCGAGCGCGTCGCGCCGGGCACCGGCTCCGTCCTCGATCTCGGCTGCGGCTGGGGCGAGTTGCTACTCCGTGTCCTGGAGGCCGCCCCGGACGCCACCGGCGTGGGCGTCGATGTGTCGGCCGATGACCTGGCCAGGGGCCGTGCCCTGGCCAAGGAGCGCGGCCTTGCCGAGCGGGTCTCCTTCGTCGAGGAGTCGGCGACGGACACCACCCGCGGCCCCGCCGACCTCGTCCTGTGCCTGGGTGCGAGCCACGCGCTCAGCTCCGCCGAACCGCCCGGCCACACGGAAGCGGCCCTGCGCGAGCTGCGCCGCGTGGTCAGTCCCGGTGGCCGCGTCGTACTCGGCGAGGGCTTCTGGCAGCGCACGCCCACCCCGGCCGAACTCGCGGGGATGTGGCCGGGCGCCCACGCCGGCGAACACCTCTTCCTGGGCGACCTCGTGGACGCGGCGATCGCCGCGGACTTCCGCCCCCTGTGGGTGGAGACGGCGAGCGCGGAGGAGTGGGAGGAGTTCGAGTCCGGCTACCGCACGGACGTGGAGGAGTGGCTCGCCGCGCACCCCGGCCATCCGCTGGCCGCCGAGACCCGCGAGAAGGCGGACCGCCAGCGCGACACCTGGCTGCGGGGCTACCGCCAGGTGCTCGGTCTGGCCTATCTGACCTTGATGCCGGTGGGCTGACCTACGCGGTAGAGGCGCGCGACGCACCGAACCACGCCTGGGCCAGCGCGTCGAGCGTCGGCTCCGGCGGGGCGGGCAGCTCCCGCAGGTACCAGGGCAGGTTGCTGTAGACGTGCAGCAGGGTGTGGGCGAGGAGTTCACGCGGCTCGAAGGCCTGGCCGTAGGCCCGCATGAAGCGGCCGAGCAGCCCCGGCTCCGCGCGCGTCACGAAGAGGCCGACGCCCACGAAGTCGTACGCCCTGTCCCCGATCATGGCGGGCTCGAAGTCGAAGAGCCCGGTCAGCCCGAGCCGCCCTGCGACCGGGCCGACCAGCAGATGCTGGCGCATGAACTCGGTGTGCAGGAGGGCGCGCGGCGCGTCGGTACGCAGCGGCACCGCGTCGAGGAAGCCGGGAATCTGCTCCACCCAGCTCTCCGGCAGCCCGCACTCCCGCTGCCGCCGGACGGCCCCGGAACGCTGCTTGTCGAGGAAGGCTCCCCAGTCACCGGGCCCGAGCACATCGGCGAGCGGCGCGTGATCCAGGGCGTGCAGCGCGGCGAGCGCCTCGCCCGCCTCGGTGACGAGGCGCTCACGGTCGGCGCGCGGGATGCGCGGCCAGGCGGGGGCGAGGCCTTCGCCGGGCAGCCGGGACATCAGCACGTAGCGCCAGCCGTTCTCGTACGTCCCGGACGCGTGCACCCGCGGTGTGGGTACGGGCAGCCGCCCCTGAAGATGGCTCAACACCCGCTCCTCGACGAGACCGTCGGCGGCGACGGCACCGGGAAAGAGCTTCAGTACGAGGCCGTCCCCCACCGCGTACACGGGCTGCGTCCCCTCCGTGAACCGGTCGAGCGGCGCCCCGGCCAGGCCGAGCCTGCCGCAGAGGTCCTCGACTCCGGGCCGCATGACGCTCTCGTCGGGGACGACGACGTCCCATTGTTCGTCGGTGTCCACCGTGGGCAGCATGATCGGCACCGTAGGGGGAGGGCGGGGCGGCAGCAACGCATTTTGGGGTCGCACCCGCGGAGACAGCGACCGAAGTCTGCCGCTCATCGACTTTCGGCCGCTCCCCCGCGGGTACCCGCCCGTCTAGCGTCGAGGACATGACCAGCGAAGAGAGCCACGGCCCCGTCCCGCTCCGCAAGGACCGGACGACGGTGCTCGGTTACCCGCGCGGTGACCTGCTGACCGTACTCATCGGCATGCCGCTCGTCGGCCTCCTGCTCGGCCTCGGCCTGCCGCCCCTGGCCAGGTGGCTGAGCGGATCGCCGGTGCTGCCGTGGCGGGACGGCATCACGTTCGTGGGCTCGCTGGACGAGCCGTGGCAGGTGGCGGTCGCGATGGGCGCCGGTCTGGTCGTCGGCCTGGTGGCCGGGCTCCTCATCGCCGTCACGGAGACGGTCGAGACCCTGAAGCTGAAGCTGACCGACCAGGAGCTCGCGGCCGAGCAGCACGAGCGGACACGGACCATCGAGCGCGCCCGCGTCTCGGCGGTGTTCCTGGACGGCAAGGAACTGGTGGTCCTCGACGAGACGTCGCGCCAGTTCGCGCGAGGCGTTCACAAGACGGCGGCACCAGCCCTGGCCAGGGCCTTCCGCTCGCACGGATACCCGTGGCAGGACACCGACCCGCACGCGTCCCTGTTCCAGCGCTGGATACCCGGCGCTCCCGGCCTGCCCGCCGAGGGGCAGGCGGTCCTCGCGGCGCGGAAGGCCGCGCTGAAGAGAGACGCCAAGGAGGACGTCCGGGACCTCGCCGAGACGATGCAGGGTCTGGGCCATGTCGTACGGGACGAGGGCAAGGACCAGTACTGGCGTCCGCTGGCGGGCGAGGCAGGAAAGACGGACGGGGCGGGAGAAGCGGGCGGAAGGGGCGGCGCCGCTCAGGGCTACTGAGCGCCACCGCCCCTCGGAGGCCCTGCCCGCCCGTCAGAAGACGAACGGCCCGGGCGCCTGTGCCGATGTGGCGTTGCAGGTCACGCTGATCCCGAGGACCACGACCTGCAGCGACTTGCCCTCCAGGCTGTCGCCGGTGGCGACGGTCCCGTCGAGCGGACCGGTGGACACCTCGCCGCCGGAGGGTATGGCCGGGTTGGAGCTGCCGGTGAAGGTCGCGGTGTCCGAGCCGTTCTTGGTGAGCGTGAGTGTCGAGTCGACCGAGTTGGCGGCGATGTCGATGGGGGCGGTGATCGCGGACGTGGAGACGCTGATGGTCGCGGCGGTCCCGTCCTGGGTCGCCTTGAGTGTCGCCGTACCCGAGCCGTACGACCCGCAGTCGAACGAGATGGTCGCGGTGTCCGGGGTGACCGCGGTGGCGGCGGGTGCCATCACCATCGCACCCAGGGCGACCAGACCGACGCCCAACGCCGACCCGGCGCCGAGCCTGCCGGTCCCGCCGGTCCTACCGGTCCTGCCGGTCCCGCCGGCGCCGAATCTGCCCTGCCTGCCGATTGCACGCATGCCATGCCTCATGGGGTCCTGCCTTCAAGTGGGGGGAATGCGGGGGGAATTGAGAACGAGAACTGACGACCAGTCAGCATCTCGGACCGCTGCTCATTGAGGCATGGGCCCCTTGAGACGGCAAGGCACGCTCCCATGATTCTTGACATGCTACGGCCAATTCCAGCCGCCCCCGGCCCGCACCCCCCACCGACCTCCCGCTCCCCCCGACCCTTGACAGCCCCTCCCGTCCCCCCGCAGGATCACCCCCGTGAACCTGTCAGACAGCCAGACAGGTGACTCGGTACCGCGGCGCGTCAGCGCCATGGAAGCGGTGCTCGGTCACCTGCGCAGCGCCATCGAGCGCGGCGACTACGCCGTGGGCGACAAGCTCCCCTCCGAGGCGGAGCTCTGCCGTCGCCTTGAGGTCAGCAGGCCCGTGCTGCGGGAAGCCCTCCGGGCCCTGCAGACGATGGGCCTCACCGTCTCCCGGACCGGCAAGGGCACCTTCGTCCTGTCGAACGGGCCGGTCGAGGACCCTACCTTCGGCGACTACGCGGCCAGCGACCTCCTGGAGGTCCGGCGGCACGTAGAGATCCCGATGACGGGCTACGCGGCCACCCGCCGTACGCCCGAGGACCTCGACCACCTCGCCCACCTCCTGGAGCGGATGGAGCGCGAGACCGACACCACCGCATGGGTGGCCATGGACACGCTCTTCCATCTCGCCGTCGCGCAGGCGGCCCAGAACCCGGTCTTCCGCCGCGTGATCGAGGAGATCCGGGACGCGCTGGCCCGCCAGTCCGCGTTCCTCAACGAACTCGGCGACCGCCGCGAGCAGTCCAACCGCGAGCACCGCGCGATCGTCGAGGCGCTCGTCGACGGCAGCTCGCACGACGCGACCGAGGCCATGGCACACCACCTCGACCGCGTCGAGACGACCCTCACCGCGATCGTGCGCCCCGAGCGCACGGACGCCCCACCGGAAGGCGGACACCAGGCGTGAGCGAACAGTCCCTCGAAGACCCGTCGCGCATACGGAAACCGGCCGGTCACGTCGACGCCGGGGACGCGGGGTACAGCAAGTCCCTGAAGTCCCGGCACGTCAACATGATCGCCATCGGCGGCGCCATCGGCACGGGACTCTTCCTCGGCGCAGGCGGCCGCCTCGCCGAGGCCGGTCCCTCGCTGTTCATCGCGTACGCCGTCTGCGGCGCCTTCGCCTTCCTGGTCGTGCGGGCGCTCGGCGAACTCGTCCTGTACCGGCCCTCGTCCGGCGCCTTCGTCTCGTACGCCAGGGAGTTCCTCGGCGAGAAGGGCGCGTACACGGCGGGCTGGATGTACTTCCTGAACTGGGCGACCACCGGGATCGCCGACATCACCGCGGTCGCCACCTACACCCACTACTGGGGCATGTTCTCCGACATCCCGCAGTGGGTGATCGCCCTCATCGCGCTCGCCGTCGTCCTCACGGTGAACCTCATCTCCGTGAAGATCTTCGGGGAGCTCGAGTTCTGGTTCGCGATCGTCAAGGTCAGCGCGCTTGTGATCTTCATGCTGATCGGGATCTTCCTCCTGGTCACCCAGCACCCCGTGGACGGCCACTCCCCCGGCCCGTCCCTGATCTCCGACAACGGCGGCATCTTCCCGAGCGGCCTGCTGCCGATGCTCCTGATCATCCAGGGCGTCGTCTTCGCCTACGCGTCCGTCGAGCTGGTCGGCGTCGCGGCGGGCGAGACCGAGAACCCTGAGAAGATCATGCCGAAGGCCATCAACTCCATCATGTGGCGCGTCGGTCTCTTCTACGTCGGCTCCGTGCTGCTGCTCTCGATGCTGCTGCCGTGGAACAAGTACACCTCCGGCGAGAGCCCCTTCGTCACCGTGCTCTCCAACATCGGCATCCCGGCGGCCGGCGGCGTGATGAACCTCGTGGTGCTCACCGCTGCCATGTCGTCGCTCAACTCCGGCCTCTACTCCACCGGCCGCATCCTGCGCTCCATGGCGATGTCCGGCTCCGCGCCCCGGTTCACCGGCGTCATGAGCCGCAGCCAGGTCCCGTACGGCGGCATCCTGCTGACCAGCGGCATCTGTGTGCTCGGCGTCGGCCTCAACTTCGTGGTCCCCGCCGATGCGTTCGAGATCGTCCTGAACTTCGCGGCCCTTGGCATCCTCGCCACCTGGGGCATGATCATGCTCTGCCATCTGCAGTTCTGGCGGAAGACGGAGGACGGCGACATCGAGCGCCCCGACTACCGCCTGCCGGGCTCGCCCTGGACCCAGCTCGTCACCCTCTTCTTCCTCGTGTCCGTGCTGGTCCTGATGTACGCCGACGGGGGCGCCGGACGCACGACCGTGCTGTGTCTGCCGCTGATCGCGGCGGCGCTGGTGGCGGGCTGGTACTGCGTACGCGGCCGGGTGTCGGCCGTACGGAAGTCCGGAGCGGACGCGTGAGCAGCATCAACGCAGCGCCTGCGTACGGGAGTCGGCTCGCCGATGCGCCCTCCGTGCGGGAGCCTCTGCACGCGCCCGTCGCCCGTCTCGTACGCGGCGGTGTCATAGAAGGCATCCACTACGGGTCGGTAGTCGTGCTGGCCGCCGATGGGAGCGTGGAGCTGCAGATCGGTGACATCGAGGCGGCCTTCTATCCGCGCTCGGCGCTCAAGCCGGTCCAGGCCGTGGCGCTGCTGCGCGGCGGTCTCCCGCTCGACGGCGAACTGCTCGCGCTGACCGCGGCCAGCCACTCCGGCGAGGAACGGCACATCGCCGGGACCCGGCGGATCCTGGAGCTTGCCGGGCTCGGCGAGGACGACCTGCGCAATGTCGCGGACCTGCCGTTCGACCCCGTCGTACGGGAGGACTGGATCCGCGCCGGACGGCTGCCGTCACGGCTCGCGCAGAACTGCTCGGGCAAGCACGCGGCGATGCTGTACGCGGCACGGTTGAACGGCTGGTCGCTCGACGACTGCCTCGATCCCGCACACCCGCTTCAGCTGGCGATCGCCAGGACGGTCGAGGACCTCACCGGGCAGGCCGTCGCCCGCGTCACGGTCGACGGCTGCGGCGCACCCCTGTTCTCCATCTCCCTGCACGGCCTGGCACGCGCCGCGGCCCGGATCACCACGGCGCCGCCCGGCACCCCCGAGGCGCGGGTGGCCGACGCGATGCGCGAGCACGCCGAGATGGCGTCGGGCTCCGGCCGCGACGTCGCCGCCCTGATGCGGGCCGTGCCGGGGCTGCTCGCCAAGGACGGCTTCGAAGGGGTGCAGGTCGCGGCGTTGCCGGACGGCCGGGCCATCGCCGTGAAGATCGCCGACGGAGCGGACCGGGCACGCCTGCCGGTGACCGCGGCGGCGCTCGCGCGCTGCGGCGTCGATCCGGCCGCACTCGCGGGGTTCGGCGAGGCGCCGCTGCTCGGGGGCGGGGCGGTGGTCGGGAGCATCCGCCCGGCGCGGGCGCTTGAGCCGATCACGTACGCCTGACGCACCCGCCGCCCCTGCACGCTGCACCCCAACTCCCCGCCCCAGAAGACCAGAAGACCAGAAACCCAGAAGGAAGCCGCACCACCATGACCGTCATGACCGTCCGAAGCGAGCACGATCTGCTCGGCCACCGTGACATCCCCGCCGATGCGTACTGGGGTGTCCACTCCCTGCGCGCCAGGGAGAACTTCCCCATCACGGGAACCCCGATCTCCACGTACCCGCACCTGATCGAGGCGCTCGCCGCGGTCAAGGAGGCCGCCGCACTCGCCAACGAGGAGCTCGGCCTCCTTGAGCCCCGCAAGGCGGCGGCCATCGTCGAGGCCTGCCGGGAGATCCGCGACGGCAAGCTGCACGACCAGTTCGTCGTGGACGTCATCCAGGGCGGGGCGGGCACGTCGACGAACATGAACGCCAACGAGGTCGTCGCGAACCGGGCCCTTGAACTGCTCGGCCACGCCAAGGGCGCCTACGAGTTCCTGCACCCGAACGAGGACGTCAACCTCGGGCAGTCGACCAACGACGTCTACCCGACGGCCGTCAAGATCGGCACGGTCTTCGCGGTGCGCGAGCTCCTGCAGGCGATGGCCGTGCTGCAGGACGCCTTCTCGGCCAAGGCGGTCGAGTTCCGCGACATCCTGAAGATGGGGCGTACGCAGTTGCAGGACGCCGTGCCGATGACGCTCGGGCAGGAGTTCTCGGCGTACGCGGTCATGCTGGACGAGGACCGCAGCCGGCTCGCCGAGGCCGTCGAGCTGATCCACGAGATCAATCTGGGCGCGACGGCGATCGGCACCGGGCTCAACGCGCCCGCGGGCTACGCCGAGGCGGCGCGCGGGCACCTCTCAACCATCACCGGACTTCCGCTGGTGACGGCGGCGAACCTGGTCGAGGCGACCCAGGACTGCGGGGCGTTCGTCCAGATGTCCGGGGTCCTGAAGCGGATCGCGGTGAAGCTCTCCAAGAGCTGCAACGACCTGCGCCTCCTGTCGTCCGGGCCGCGCGCGGGCCTGAACGAGATCAACCTGCCGCCGGTGCAGGCCGGTTCGAGCATCATGCCGGGCAAGGTGAACCCGGTGATCCCCGAGGTGGTCAATCAGGTCGCCTTCGAGGTGATCGGCAACGACGTCACGATCACCATGGCTGCGGAGGCGGGGCAGCTGCAGCTGAACGCGTTCGAGCCGATCATCCTGCACTCCCTGTCCGAGAGCCTCACGCATCTGCGCGCCGCCTGCCTGACGCTCGCCGAGCGGTGCGTCGCCGGAATCACGGCCAACACGGACTCACTCCGCGCGGCGGTCGAGAACTCCATCGGCCTGGTCACCGCGCTCAATCCCCACATCGGGTACGAGGCGGCCACCGCCATCGCCAAGGAGGCACTCGCCACGGGGCGGGGTGTGGCGGAACTCGTCCTGGAGAAGGGCCTGTTGCCCGCGGAGCGCCTGGCGGAGCTGCTCCGCCCGGAGGTGCTGGCGGGCTCGCAGGGCGCGTAAGAGTCCCCCGCGCCCCTGAGATGGCGCCCGGCCCACGACGGTCCAGAATGGCGATCATGACGAAGTCGAAGCCGTCCCTGACCTTCCAGCCGGTCCTGGACCGCATCGCGGCCGAGATCGGCGAGATGCCGGGGCGTGGCCGACCCGCCGCCTACATTCCGGCGCTCGCGGCCTGCGACCCGGACCGCTTCGGCATGGCCGTCGCGGAGCCGGACGGCACGGTGTACGGGGTGGGTGACTGGCGGCAGCCGTTCTCCGCGCAGTCCATCACCAAGGTGTTCACCCTCGCGCTCGACCTGGCGCGCGAGGGCGACGCCCTGTGGGAGCACGTGGGCCGTGAGCCGTCCGGCAACCCCTTCAACTCGCTCGTGCAGCTGGAGTACGAGAACGGCATCCCGCGCAATCCCTTCATCAACGCGGGCGCGCTCGTCGTCACCGACCGCCTCCAGACCCAGACGGGCGACGCGGCGGAGGCCCTCATCGCGTTCCTCCGCGCGGAGAGCGGCAACGACCAACTCTCCATCAACGAGGCCGTCGCGGCATCCGAGTCCGCCCACGGGGACCGCAACGCCGCGCTCGGCCACTTCATGGCGTCGTACGGAAACATCGGCAACCCGGTCCCGGTCCTCCTGAACCAGTACTTCCGCCAGTGCTCCGTCGAGGCGTCCTGCGCCGACCTCGCCCTCGCCACCGGCTTCCTCGCCCGCCGCGGCATCCGCGCCGACGGCACCCGCCTGCTCAGCGGCAGCCAGGCCAAGCAGGTCAACGCGATCATGCTGACCTGCGGGACGTACGACGCGGCGGGCGAATTCGCCTACCGCGTGGGCCTGCCCGGCAAGAGCGGCGTAGGCGGCGGCATCATCGCCGTGGTCCCCGGCCACTGCACACTCTGCGTCTGGAGCCCGGGCCTGGACGAGCGGGGCAATTCGGTCTCGGGGGTGGCGGCACTGGACCGGTTCACGACGCTTACGGGGCTTTCGGTGTTCTGAGTCCCTCTCAAACCTTCGGAGACCCTCCCACCGAATGCAGATACGAGTCTTCGGGTATGCCGGTAGGCACACGTCTGAGCGGCGGTGGCTCTCCGTCGCTGGTGGCCGAAGACTGCAGAGGGGGCAGGACCTGTGGATTCCACTGTCTTGGCAGCGTTGATCGGCGGAGCATCAACCGTGCTTGCCGCCCTGATCGGCTACCGCGCCGCAACACGAGACCGTGCGGGCAGGAGAGCCCAAGTGCGGCCACGGAACCCGCGGACCGGGCAGGGGCGACAAGTCTTGGAAGTGCACTCAAAGGGCAAGGGTGACATCCCAGAGCAGCGCTGAAGCGCCCTCGTTCTCCATCGCCAAGAGCCCTGTGGATCATGAAGTGAGCCGTTCCGCCCCGATCAGGGGCGTAAGCGGCAGACGAGTCGGGCTGTACGCCGGGTTCTGTCGCCCGGGCGCCTCGCGGCGGCCGGGGAGACGGCCATCCATCTAGGGCCCGCATTGCTGCGGGCCTCGTGCGGTCTACCCGCGGACTCGGGCGGGCAGCCCTCGATCATCCGCGCAGGGCCCTGTCTCCAGGGCCCCTCTTGACCTTGCTCCAGGTGGGGTTTACCTAGCCGCCTGAGTCACCTCAGGCGCTGGTGGTCTCTTACACCACCGTTTCACCCTTACCGGAGGCCGAGGCCTCCGGCGGTCTGTTTTCTGTGGCACTGTCCCGCGGGTCACCCCGGGTGGCCGTTAGCCACCACCTTGCCCTGTGGAGCCCGGACGTTCCTCGGGAAGAGCCCCTGGTGAGGGGAGCTTCACGCGGCCGTCCGCCCGGCTCGTCTGCCGTGTCGACCATGCTACCCGCCGTGTGCCGGAGGTCCGCCCCGCTGACGCCCCCGTCGCCAGGAACGAGCCCGCCAGGATGAGTGTGAAGGCCGCCGCGATGCCCGCCGTGAGGGGTTCGGAGAGGAACGCGACGCCTGCCGCCACCGCCACCGCCGGGTTCACGTAGGTGAAGACGACCGCGCGGGTCGGGCCCGCCTCCCGGATGAGTTCGAGGAAGACGACGAAGGCCAGGGCCGTGCAGATGACGCCGAGGCCCGCGAGGGAGGCCAGGGTCTGCGGGGTCGGCAGCGTCGTCGGCCAGGTCGCCGCCGCCGGGATGGCGTAGACGACTGCTGCCAAGGTCAAGCAGGGGGCTATCAGTTGGAGCGTGGGGACCGCCTTGAGGTGGCGGGCCACGATCAGCGGGGCTATCGCGTAGCCGGTCGCCGTGAGCAGGACCTCCGTGAGGGACCAGGCGTCGCCGCCGGTGAGGTGCGGGACGGTCAGGACGGCCACTCCGGCGAGGCCCAGGCCGAGGCCCGTGAGGCGGCGGGCGCCAAGACGCTCCGTGTCGCCGAAGAAGCGGGCCAGGACGGCGCCGATGATCGGTACGGCGGCGATCAGCAGGCCCGCCGTGGAGCTGGAGAGGCGGCGCTCGGCGTCCGTCAGGGTCCACCAAGGGCCCAGGATCTCGATGCAGGCGAAGGCGAGCATCGGCTTCCAGTGGGTGCGCAGGACGCGGGTGAGGCCCCCTTGCCGCAGGGCGAAGGGCAGCAGCAGCGCGGCGCCGAGCGCGCAGCGGGTGAAGACCACCATGGACGGTGAGAGGTCTTCGACCGCCACCTTGATCATCAGGTACGGGATGCCCCAGAGGACGCCCATGAGGGAGAAGAGGAACCAGCCGCGTGCAGTCATACGGGCAGTTTCAGGCCGTTCGGCGTCCGCCGTCTTGAACGCTGTTGCGGTACGCCGCCGGGGTCACCCCGAGGACCCGGCGGAACCATCGCGTCAGGTGCGCCTGGTCGGCGAAGCCCACCAGGGACGCCGCCTCCGCGGGCCGCAGCCCCGCCTCGAGGAGCGCGCGGGCCCGGGTCACGCGGTGCTGGGCGAGCCAGGCGTAGGGCGGCATCCCCGTCGACGTACGGAAGGCGCGCAGGAGTTGGTAGCGGGAGAGGCCGAGCGGCGCGGCCAGTTCGGCGAGGGATGGCGGGGCCAGGAGTTCGTCGGCGAGGCGGTCGCGTACGGCGTGGGCTATGCGGTCGGCGCCTGGCACCGCGTCGCACAGGAGCCGGGCGGTGCCGTGCCTGCGGGCGAGGGCGGTGAGCAGCCAGGGCAGCCGTGACTCGGCCTCCAACGGGTCGTGGCTGCCGCTGAGTTCGGTGTGCGCCGTGCGCAGGGCCGCGGCCAGCTCGGGGTCGTGCAGGACCGGGTCGCCGAAGTGCGGTGCGGTCAGGGTGCCCTCGGCCAGGAGGTGCGGCGCCGGGTACATCGCCCGGTAGGCGTATCCGCCCTGGCGTCCCGGGCCGCCGGTGTGCACTTCGCCGGGCGCGAGTACGACGATGGATCCCGGCCCCACGTCCAGCCGCCCGCCCCGGTAGTCGATGACCTCGGAGCCGCCGACGCAGACGCCGACGGTGAACTCCTCGTGGTAGTGCGGGGCGTAGCGGTGCTGGTCGAAGCGGGCGGTGAGGAGGTCCAGGGGCGGGCCGTCGCCCGGGCCGAGGGAGGCGCGGGTCCACACGGCGTGCTCCCCGCCACCGCCACCGCTGCCGCCGCCGTGCACCGTTCCCGCGCTCATGCCGCTCCCCCGTCGTCGCCTCTCAGGAGTGCAACGCCGGGGACGCCCGGGAACCTTCCGTGGTCAGACGAACTCCGCGGTCTCCAACTCGAAGCCGAACGGTTCGGGCAGGGCCACCGCCTTACCGAAGGGGAGCGTGCAGTGCTCGCGGTAGTCGTCACCTTCCGGGTCGCGGAACAGCGTCACCGAGGAGTCGTCACGGTCGATGAGCAGGTAGAGGGGGATACCGCCGCGTGCGTAACAGCGCCGCTTGGCCTCGCGGTCCGCCTGCGGTTTGGTGGAGGTGACCTCGACGACCAGGGCTACGCCGTCACAGGGCATCCAGGGGGCGGCGCCGCGGAAAAGCCGCAGCTCCGTGGGAGCGAGGGTGCCGTCCGGGATGGCGTGGTTCGTCGGGCAAGCGCCCCCGCTCTTCAGCTTCAGGCCCTTGTTTCCAGAGAACTGCATATCGGTCCTGGAACGTCTGATCACCTGCGCCACGATCAGGCTGAGGCAGTGCTCGTGGTCCCCATCCGGCGGGGGCATCACGACGATCTCCCCCTCAATCAGCTCCGCCCGGAAACCCTCCGGCGTGTCCAGAGCCAGGAAGCCCTCCAGCAGGACATCCGCCGGCGTGAGCGGGTCGCGTGGCCTGGCAGTCATTTCACACCCCTTTTCTCGGTTGCCCGCCAGACTGGGACATCGCTCGATCCGCCGTCCAAGGGAACAGGAGTTGTTCCCTCAATCGTGGCGCTCGTGGCGCGGGATCACAGGCGGCCGTCAGGCTTCGCCCGCCCGGCGGGTCCCGCCCCGTCGCTGCTTGACCTTGCCGCAGCGTCAACGTTTCTACTGGCCCCATGAACGGGATGCGGATGACCTCATGAACGGGATGCGGATCGGGGAGCTCGCCGGCATCGTCGGTGTCACCACGCGGGCCATCAGGCACTATCACCACCTCGGGCTGCTGCCCGAGCCCGAGCGGCGGTCCAACGGATATCGGGAGTACGGGCTTCGGCACGCCGTCGTGCTCGCGCGGATCCGGCGGCTCACCGAGCTGGGGCTCGGGCTCGCCGAGGTGCGGGACGTGCTCGCGGACGACGCGGGGCGCGAGCTCGCCGAGGTGCTCGGCGAGCTGGACGCGGATCTCGCCCGGCAGGAGGCCGCGATCCGTGAGCGGCGTGAGCGGCTGCGGGTCCTGCTGGACGACCCGGAGCGCGGGGTGCTGTCCGCCGAGGGGCCCGTATCGCCCGAGCTGGGTGAGTTCTTCGCCGAGTTGGCCCGCTCCACCGCTGGCCTCGATGCGCCCGAGTCCGCGATGGCCGCGAAGGACCGGGAGCTGCTCGCCCTGATCGACACGACCGCGCCCCGGGAGGACCGGGACAGGCTTCTGGCCGCGATGCGCCCGGCCCTGACCACGCCGGGTGCGGTGGAGCGCGCGCACGAGGTGTACGCACTGCTCGACGCGCTCGTGGACAGCGACCTCGCCGATCCGCGGACGGAGGCGGCCGTGGACGAGGCCGCCGGGGCGCTCGCCGGGGCGCTGCCCGACTCCCTCCTGGAGGAGCTGGGCACGGAGGGCGTACGGGCGGTGGCCGACGGGCTCGGCAGCGGCGACGACCGGTTCCTCGCCGCCTTCTTCTCCGACTTCGCCCCCGCGCAGGCGGAGGCCGTGCGCCGCGCGATGCGGCTGCTCATCGAGCGGGGTGCGCGGTGAAGGGGCTTGTGCGGGGCCTCGCCTGGGTGGTCGTACCCGTCGAACTCGTCCTGGTCGTCTGCCTGTTGGCGGGGTCGGGGGCCTCGCTCCCCACGAACGTGCTCATCGGCGTGGAGGCCGTCGCCCTGGTGCTGCTCGCCGTCGAGGGCGTGGGGCTCGTCCTCGTCTACCGACGGGGTGGGCGCGCGGCGGTCAGGGACGTCGTGCCGGTGCCGGTGCGGCGGATCGTCGGGCACGAGCTGCGGGTGCTCGGAAGTCTCGCGCTGTGGGTGGCCCGGCGGCGGCACGGTGTGCGCGAGGGGGATCTGGCGTTCGGGCACGCCCGCGATCAGGCCGCGATGCTCTACGGCTTCGTCTTCGTCTGCGTCGTGGAGACCATCGGGTTGGCCGTGCTGCTGCGGAACTGGCCCACGCTCCACGCGATCACGCTCGTCATCGACGTCTACGGCGTCATCCTGATGCTCGGCGTGCACGCCGCCTCCGTGACCCGGCCGCACGTACTGTCCGCCGACGCGCTCCGCGTACGCCAGGGCGCCCACCGGGACCTGCGGATACCGCTGGAGCTGATCGCGTCCGTGAGCGGTGAGCGGCGCTTCACGCACGAGGCCGCCGACGGGGTGCTCAACATTCCGGTCGCCGCGCAGACCTCCCTCACGCTGGAGCTGACGGAGCCCGTCACGGCGGTCGGTTTCCTCGGCGGGCGTCGGCCGGTGACGACCGTACGGCTGCACTCGGATGAGCCGGAGAGGTTGCTTGCCGCCCTCAAGTCCGCCCTCAGGACCGCCCTCAGGTCCGACCTCAAGCAGGCGCGAACTGAACCTTCGCCGTCCCCGGCTCGGCCTGCGTGAGCCGCACCCGCAGCCGCTCCCCCAGCGGAAGACCACCCGTGCCGCCCTCGATGCGGGCGACGATCGCGGGGTCGGTCAACTGGACGGTCCCGACGGCCGGTTCACGCTCCTGGACGTCCACCACCACCCCGTCGAAGATCTCGCCGACCCGGTCCTTGAGCAGCGCGGCCTCGACGATGTCCACGCACTCGCGCTCCACGGTGTTGCCGCGCCGCGTCCCGTCCGCCATCTCCTTGGGCAGCTCGGGCAGCGCGGCGAGCACCCACTGAGGCGGCTCGTCCCCGGCGGCCGCCGCCAGGCACAGCTCGGCGGCGTAGCGGTCGACGAGGCGGCGCAGCGGGGCCGTGCAGTGGGCGTAGGGGGCGGCGACGGCGGCGTGCGTGGTGAGTTCGGGGACGTCGCCGCCGCTGAACGCGGTGTAGCCGGCGCCGCGAAGCAGCGTGGTGCACTCCTGGAGGAACGCGGCGTGGTGGGGCAGGTGCGGGTCGAGGGAGCGGACGAGTTCGGCGTACGGGACGTGGTGCGGCCAGTCGACCTCCAGGGCCTTCGCGGTGCGGCGGAGCCTGCCGACGGCGCCGTCCGGGGCGGTGGGCAGGGTCCGCAGGATCCCCGCACCCGACTGGATCATCAGCTCGGCGGCGGCCATGCCGGTGAGGAGGGAGATCTGGGCGTTCCATCCGTCGGCGGGCAGCGGGGCGCGGAAGGCGAGTTCGTACGCGCCGTTCCGCTCGACGATCTCCTGCTCGGGCACGTTGAGGGAGATGCCTCCGCGCTCGACCTCCAGCTGCTCGCGCAGCCGCCCGATGTCGCCGAGGAGCGCGAGGGCCTCCTCGGCGGTGCCGCCGTCGATGGCCTGCTGCACGCCGTCGTAGTCGAGCTTCGCGCGGCTGCGTACGAGGGCGCGGCGCACGTCGGTGGAGACGGCGCGCCCCTCCCCGTCGAGGTCGATCGTCCACAGGGCGGCGGGACAGTCCTGGCCCGGCAGCAGACTCGCCGCGCCCTCGCTCAGCGAGGTGGGGTGCAGCGGCACCTTCTCGTCCGGGAAGTAGAGGGTGGTGACGCGCCGGTGGGCCTCCGCGTCGAGCGGCGCGCCCGGCGTGACGTACGCGGCGACGTCGGCGATGGCGTACCGCACCCGGAAGCCGCCGCCGTCGCGCCGGGACAGGTGCATCGCCTGGTCGAGGTCGACGGAGGTGGGCGGGTCGATGGTGAAGAAGGGGATGTCGGTCGCGTCGTGCGCGGGGAGCCGTGGGGCGGCGACGGCCCGCTCCGCGTCGGCGATGACGTCCCCGGGAAAGGCCTCGGGAACGTCCAGCTTCGTACGCAGCTCACGCAGCGCGCCCCGCAACGGAGCTTCGGCTGCGCCGGTCACGCGGAGATGGCGACGGGGCATGGACCGAGCGTAGGCCGCCGGGGGCGGGGCGGCACGGTGGAGCGGCACGGCGGGGCGTGGGCGTGGGCGACCCTCGCCCCCCGAGGCGATTACCCTGGCGCGGGGCCGCGCCCCCTTCCGTAACCCTCCGAAGGAGACCCATGCTCGTCCTGCTGCCGCCCTCCGAAGGCAAGGCCCCCTCCGGCCGCGGCGCCCCGCTCAAGCCGGAGTCGCTCTCCCTGCCTGCGCTCGCGGACGCGCGGCAGGCTGTGCTCGACGAGCTGGTCGACCTCTGCGTGGCGGACGAGGAGAAGGCCCGTGACGTACTCGGTCTGAGCGAGGGCCTGCGCGGCGAGGTCACGAAGAACACCGAGCTCCGCACGGCGGGCGCGCGCCCCGCGGGGGAGATCTACACCGGCGTCCTGTACGACGCCCTGGACCTCGCCACCCTGGACGCCGCGGCCAAGCGCCGCGCGGCCCGCTCGCTGCTCGTCTTCTCGGGACTGTGGGGCGCCGTCGGCATCACCGACCGCATCCCCTCCTACCGCTGCTCGATGGGCGTGAAGCTGCCGGGCCTCGGTGCGCTCGGCGCCCACTGGCGTACGCCGATGGCCTCGGCGATGCCCGAGGCGGCGGGCGGCGGACTCGTCCTCGACCTGCGTTCGTCCGCGTACACGGCCGCGTGGAAGCCGAAGGGCGAGGTCGCGGACCGGACGGCGACGGTGCGGGTGCTGCACGCGCAGCTCGACCCGGCGACCGGCGTCGAGAAGCGTTCCGTCGTCTCGCACTTCAACAAGGCGACGAAGGGCCGGATCGTCCGCTCCCTCCTGGAGACCGGCACGCAGCCGAAGGACCCGGCCGAGCTGGTCGAGGCGCTGCGGGACCTCGGACACGTGGTGGAGGCGCAGGCTCCCGCGAAGGCAGGCAAGGCGTGGGCGCTGGACGTGGTGGTGCGCGAGATCCACTGATCCCGCACACCCCCGCACACCCCCGTAGACCACCGGTTGCAGCATGCGCAACGCCCTTTGCGCATGCTGCGTACACCGAGGCAGGATGCAGCCATGACTTCCCCCTCCGCCGCGGCCTCCGTCTCCGTGCTCGATCTCGCCCCCGTCGTCCCCGTAGTCGTCGTGGAGGACCTCGCCGACGCCGTGCCGCTGGCGCGCGCGCTGGTGGCGGGCGGGCTGCCCGCGATCGAGGTGACCCTGCGGACGCCCGCCGCGCTCGACGCGATCCGGGCCATCGCCGCCGAGGTGCCGGACGCGGTGGTCGGCGCGGGCACCGTCATCTCGCCCCAGGGCGTCGCGGACTCCGTCGACGCCGGGGCCCGCTTCCTGGTCAGCCCGGGGTGGACCGACACGCTGCTGGCCGCGATGAAGGCGTCCGGGGTGCCGTTCCTGCCGGGTGTCTCGACGACGTCCGAGGTCGTGGCGCTCATCGAGCGCGGCGTGCACGAGATGAAGTTCTTCCCCGCGGAGGCCGCGGGCGGCACCGCCTACCTCAAGTCGCTCGGCGGACCGCTGCCGCAGGCCCGCTTCTGCCCGACGGGCGGCATCGGCCTCGCCTCCGCGCCGTCGTACCTCGCGCTGAAGAACGTCGGCTGCGTGGGCGGCAGTTGGATGCTGCCCGCTGACGCGGTCTCGGCGAAGGACTGGCCCCGCGTCGAGGCCCTGGCCCGCGAGGCGGCTGCTCTGCGCTGATCGCGCCCCGGGGTTCTGCCGCGTGTGCACCCGCCGGTGCTTCGTGGTTGCTCGCGCAGTTCCCCGCGCCCCTTACGGGGCTTGAGCCCCTACCGCAAGTGCGACGTGTCGTTCAGCAGTCGTACCGACGCGTTGCCGTCCCCGTAGTACGCCACCGCCGAGACGGACGCGGCCGAGAGCTCCATGCGGAACAGGGACTCCGGCGGCGCGCCAAGCGCAAGGCGCACCAGCGTCTTGATCGGCGTGACGTGCGTGACCAGGAGGACCGTGCGGCCCGCGTACTCGGCGACGAGACGCTCCCGCGCCGCCGAGACCCTGCGGGCCACCGCGGCGAAGGACTCACCGCCGGGCGGCGCGGCCTTGGGCGATGCCAGCCAGGCGTTCAGCTCCTGCGGCTGACGCTCCCGCACCTCGCCGAAGGTCAGGCCCTCCCAGGCCCCGAAGTCCGTCTCGCGCAGCCCGTCGTCGATGCGTACGTCGAGGCCGAGGCGGGCGGCGACGGCCTGCGCGGTCTCCTGGCAGCGCTTCAGCGGCGAGGAGACGATCGCCTGGATCGTGCCCCGCGCCGCGAACGCCGCCGCCGCGCGCTCGGCCTGTTCCCGGCCCACGTCGGAGAGGGAGGGATCGGAGCCACCGCTGCCGGAGAACCGCTTCTGGGGCGTCAGCGCGGTCTCGCCGTGCCGCAGCAGCACGAAGGTCGCGGGGGCGCCCAGATCCGCCGGTGCCGCCCAGCCGACGGACGGGGCCTGCGCGGCCACGTTGTCCGCGGCGCGTACGTCGGCCGGGGCCGCGCCCGCAAGCGCGGCCCGCGCGTCAAGCTCCGCCGTCGAGTCCGACGGCGACCACCGCTCCCCCCGCTTACCGGCATCCATCGCCTCGTTGGCGAGCCGGTCCGCGTGCTTGTTCTTCTCGCGCGGGATCCACTCGTACGTCACCTGCGACGACGGGAAGACCCGCGCGGCCTCGGCGGCGAGCGGCTTCATGTCCGGGTGCTTGATCTTCCAGCGGCCCGACATCTGCTCGACGACGAGCTTGGAGTCCATGCGGACGTGGACCGAGGCTGCCGGGTCGAGTTCGTGTGCCGCCTTCAGACCGGCCACGAGCCCCTTGTACTCGGCGACGTTGTTCGTCGCGACGCCGATGTACTCCGCGGCTTCCCGCAGGGTCTCCCCGGTGGCCGCGTCGATGACGACCGAGCCGTAGCCCGCGGGCCCCGGGTTGCCCCGCGACCCGCCGTCGGCCTCGACGATGAACTCCCGCACGGCCACGGTCCCTTACAGACCCGACTCGGACGTACGGACCAGGATGCGGCGGCAGTTCTCGCACCGCAGGACCGTGTCCGGGGACGCCGCCTTCACCTCGTTCACCTCGGTGATGTTCAGCTCCAGGCGGCAGCCCTCGCAGCGACGCTGGTAGAGCTTGGCCGCGCCGACACCGCCCTGCTGGTCGCGGAGCTTGTCGTAGAGCTTGAGCAGGTCTGCCGGGATCGAACCCGCCACGACCTCGCGCTCCTTGGAGGCGGTCGCGGCCTCGCGGTCGATCTCCTCGGAGGCCGCGTCACGCCGCGCCGTCGCGTCGTCGATCTTCGACTGGACCGAGGAGACACGTTCCGTCAGCTCGGAGACCCGCTCCTGGGCGGACTCGCGGCGCTCCATGACCTCGAGGACCACGTCCTCCAGGTCACCCTGGCGCTTGGCGAGCGACGCGATCTCGCGCTGGAGGTTCTCCAGGTCCTTGGGGGACGTCGCGGCGCCCGAGTCGAGGCGCTGCTGGTCCCGGTTCGCGCGCTGGCGCACCTGGTCGACGTCCTGCTCTGCCTTGGTCTGCTCGCGGGAGCAGTCGCTCTCCTCGGTCGTCGAGGCGACGAGCAGGTCGCGCAGCTGCGTGAGGTCCTTGTTCAGGGACTCGATCTCGGCGTGCTCGGGCAGGGACCTCTTCTTGTGCGCCAGCTGCTGGAGGCGTACGTCGAATGCCTGGATGTCGAGGAGTCGGATCTGGTCGGCGGGCGCGGCGTTCAGTTGGGGGCTCCTGTTGAGTCGGTATTCGAGGCCGCGTGGGCGGTCCAGGGGTCGGTGACCGTCTTGGAGACGTGGACGCGAAGTCCCCATCCGTGACGGTCGGAGATCTGATCGAGCTGCGCGGCGGCCAGCTCGCACCACGGCCACTCGGTGGCCCAGTGCGCGGCGTCGAGCAGCGCGAGCGGAGTCTGTGCGCGGGCCTCCGACGCCGGGTGGTGGCGAAGGTCCGCGGTGAGGAAGGCGTCCACGCCACTCGCGCGTACGTCGTCGAAGAGGCTGTCGCCGGAACCGCCGCTGACCGCGATCGTGCGGATCAGCCGCTCCGGGTCGCCCGCGGCCCGGATGCCCTGCGCGGTGGCGGGCAGCCGCTCGGCCGCGCGGGCGGCGAGTTCGGCGAGCGTGAGGGGGTGTTCGAGCTCGCAGATCCGGCCGAGGCCGCGGCGGCCGTGCGCGTCGGCCGGGTCCGGTACGAGGGGGCGGACGACCCGGAGGTCGAGCGCGCCCGCGAGGGCGTCGGAGACGCCCGGATCGGCGCGGTCCGCATTCGTGTGCGCCACGTGCAGCGCGACGTCGTTCTTGATCAGGTCGTGGACGACGCGGCCCTTGAAGGTGTCCGCCGAGACCGTCGTCGTACCGCGCAGATAGAGCGGGTGGTGCGTGACGAGGAGCTGGGCGCCGAGCCTCACCGCTTCGTCGACGATGTCCTGGACGGGGTCGACGGCGAAGAGGACCCGGGAGATCTCCGCTTCGGGGTCGCCGCAGACGGTGCCGACCGCATCCCAGCTCTCGGCCAGTTCGGCGGGCCACAGGGCGTCGAGGGCGACGATGACTTCAGACAGACGGGGCACGGGGAAAGGCTACCTTCCCGCTGCGCTCGGCATGTCGTACGTCACGCACCGCTACGGGCTGCTACTGAGCGCCCCCTAAGGGGCGCGGGGAACTGCGCGAGCAAGCACGGAAAAGCCGCAGACGCATCTGCTCGGTGCTTGGCAGACGCGTCTGCGGCTCTTTGGTGGCTACGGGGCCAGGTCGGACCTGAGGTCGTCAAGCACCGAATTCGCCGCCGTCACGCCGAGGCCCAGGTACCAGGTCTCGTCCGGAACGTCCTTCGCCTGTCCGTCCTTGACCGCGCCGAGCTTCTTCCACAGCGGGTTCTTCTCGGCCTCGGAGCGGCCCGTCTTCTTCGCGTCGCCGTAGACGCCGGTGAAGATCCAGTCGGCGTCGGCCTCGTCGATCTTCTCCGTGCTGATCTCCGTGGCGAGGTCGTTGACCTGCTGGTTCTTGGGACGGGGCAGACCGGCGTCCTGAAGGATCGTGCCGATGAAGGACGCCTTGGCGTAGAGGCGGACACGGTCCGGCATGTAGCGGAGCATCGTGATCGTCGGCTTGTCGTCGCCGATGTCGCGGCCCAGGGACCTCGCCTTCTCCTCGTACGCGGCGAGCTTCGTCTTCGCCTTCGCGGTCTTGTCGAGCGCCGCCGCGTTCAGGAGGTAGTTCTCCTTCCACGTGAAGCCGGGGCGGATGGAGAAGACGGTCGGGGCGATCTTGGAGAGCTGCGGGTAGAGCTTGGCCGCGCGCAGTTCGCTGCCGATGATCAGGTCCGGCTTGAGGTTCGCGATCGCTTCCAGGTTCAGGGCGTTGATCGTGCCGACGTCCTTGGGGTTCCCCGCGTCCTTCTTCAGGTAGCCGGGGATGCCGTCGTCGCCCTCGGTGGGGGCGTAGCCGACGGGCTTGACGCCGAGCGAGACGACGTTGTCGAGCTCGCCGACGTCCAGGACCACGACCCGCTCGGGCCGCGTCTTGAGCTCGGTCTTGCCGCGGGCGTGCGTGATGGTGCGCGGGAACTCGCCCGCCTTGGCGGTGGTGCCCATCTTCGCGGTCTGCTCGGCGGCCTTGGAGAAGTCGTCGCCGCCCTGGGCGACGGCCTTGCTGCCGCTGCCGTCGTCGGACTTCCCGGAGCCGTCGCCGGACCCGCAGGCCGCGAGGGAGAGCGCGCCGGCCACGGCGAGGGCGACCGCGGCGGCGGCACGGTGGCGGCGGGGTCGTATGGACCGCGGGGACGGGGAAGACGGTGCCATCGGTGCTCCATGCTCCAGGGGGTGTGCCGCGGCTGCCGCTTTCGCAGGCCCGCAGCCACTTAGGTTCGCCTTACTTTAAGCGCCCTCTCCCCACCCAGCACAACCACCCCCGCCCCCTCAGGCGAATCGGTACATCGCCACCCTTCTGTGTGAAGCGGGCGGCCACAGGTGCCACGGCAGTGCGTGCGAAAACTAGCTTCGTGGCCCGGAGGTGCCCCCCACATGACAGCGACCACGCTTGAGCCCGAGCCCATGACCGCGCCGACGTCCCGCCCGGCGCCCGCTCACCCGGCGCCCGCGACGCCCGCGACGCCCGCGACGCCCGCGACGCCCCCAGTGATCACCGCCAACGGTGCGTACGCCGCTCGGCTCGCCCACGAAGACGGTTCCTGGTTCCCCGAGCGCTGGACCCTCGACTCCCCCGAGCCGTACGCGGTACCCCTGCCCGGCAGCCAGCCCGAGGAGCCCGGCACCGAGGTGCTCCCGATGGCCGACGGACGCGTTCTGATCCACCGTGTCGCCGACGGACGGCACACGTTCGCGCTCCTGTACCCGACGGGTCCGCAGACCGGCGAGGTGCCGCTCGGCGCCGTGGAGTGCGGGGAGTCCCGGCTGACACTGCTGCCGCCGTCACCGGTCGGCAGCCGCGCGTACGCGCTCGCGGTGGGCGCGGGGTCGACGGCCCTGTGGATGGTGGCGGGCGGCGCCTTCGGACCCGAGCACATCGCCGAGATCCCCGGGCGCTGCTCGGGCGGGGTCTGGCTGGACGGGGCAGGACGGATGCTGGCCCTGGACCGGGAGCTTGACGGCCGGGTCAAGGCGGTGGCGGTGGACCTGGAGCGATGCGGCGAGGTGTCGCCCCTCCTCCAGATCGCCGACGAGAGCGACGACCGGCTGCTGCTCGCGGACGCCGACAGCGGGCTGCTCCTGATCCGCTCGGACGCGCCGGGCCACGACCGGCTCGGCTGGGGGATCCTCGGCGGTACGCGCCCGGTGCGCTTCCCCGAGTGCCTGCGCCTGCCCGACCTCGCGGTGACGCCGTTCGCCATCCAGCCCGGTCAGACGCTGATGCCGGAGAGCTGTGCGGTGGCGCTGCGGATCGACGGGGCGGCGGGCAGCTGGCTCGGCATGTGGCGCCCCACCGATCGGAAGCTGCATCAACTGGCCGCTCCGGAGGGGTGGTTGGCTGGTTCGGGGTGGTGGACGCGGGAGGGGTCGCTGCGCCTTCCGTACGTGACGGGGGCCGTGCCCTGCGGGGTCGCGGAGGCGGAACTCCCCGCTCCGGAGGCGGCACCCGCGCCGGTCGCCGCGCGGCCCGTTCCGTTGCAGCAGGCGCCTCTCACGGGGCGTGGGGGCGTTGGTTAGACTCGCCCGGCTACACCGAACGATCTTCTTTGCAGAGTTACAGAGTTACAGGTTTACGGGGTGAGTATGTTGATGAGAGCCGAGATCAGCACGGAATCCGAGCGGAATCCCGAGCCGCGGGAGGCGGCGGGCAGTTCCGGCGCCGGTAGGCATCGGGGGCCTGTGGCCGAGCGTGACGAGGCGGGGGCGCCGCGGGGGCGGCATCGCCGCCAGGGCAACGAGAACTGACTCTCTCCCCAACCCCGCCCCTTCCCGAAAACCCGCTCGGCGCGGGGGCCTTGGTGGACGTCATCACCGGCTTCGCCGAGTTCGTCCTCAAACGCCGGACGGGCTGATTCTCAGCCCGGCCGGCGTTTGAGGCCATCTTGTCGGGGTCTGGGGCGGAGCCCCAGGTAGGTCCGGGGCGCAGGCACGGTTTTCGGGAAGGGGCGGGGTTGGGGAAAATCAACCCCGCTTCAGGCCCAGCACCTCGGACGCCGCGAAGGTCTCGTTCGCGGGTCGGCCCGCGTAATAAGGCGACAGAACCCCGTCCAGCTCCTCGTACGTGAAGACCCCCTTCGCCGTGTCGAACTTCGCCGCCACCTTGGGGCGTTCGACCACGGCGACCATGCCGCCGTGGACCACAAGCAACTGCCCGTTGACCCCACCGGCCGCGGGCGACGCCAAGTAGCCGACCAGTGGCGCCACATGCTCGGGAGCGAGCGCGTCCAGCTCCCCCGCGCCTGGCTCCTGGAAGCCCGCGAAGACATCCTCCGTCATCCGTGTCCGTGCCCGGGGGCAGATGACGTTCGCCGTCACCCCGTACTTGCCGAGGGCCAGCGCGCTCGACGTCGTCAGGCCGACGATGCCGCCCTTCGCCGCCGCGTAGTTCGGCTGGCCCGCGGAGCCCGCGAGGAACGCCTCCGACGACGTGTTGACGATCCGGCCGTAGACCGGCTCCCCCGCCGCCTTGGACCGCTCACGCCAGTGCACGGACGCGAAGTGCGTCGTGTTGAAGTGGCCCTTGAGGTGGACGTGGATGACCGAGTCCCACTCGCCCTCGCTCATCGAGAAGATCATCCGGTCCCGCAGGATCCCCGCGTTGTTCACCAGGATGTCGAGCTTGCCGTACGTGTCGATCGCCAACTGGACGAGCCCGCGCGCCTGTTCGTGGTCCGCGACATCGCCCAGGTGCGCGACCGCCTGCCCGCCCGCCGCCCGGATCTCGGCCGCGACCTCCTCGGCGGGCGTCGCCGACGCCTCGCCCGAGCCGTCACGGCCCGTCTTTCCGAAGTCGTTGACGACGACGCTCGCGCCGAGCCGGGCGAGTTCCAGGGCTTCCGCTCGCCCCAGGCCCCGGCCCGCTCCCGTCACGATCGCGGCCAGACCCTCGAGTGGCAGTGGCGATGGCAATGGCTGTGACATCTGGGATCAAGGTCCTCTCAGATCTCGATGCACGTACGCAGCGCGACGCCCGTACGCATCTGGTCAAGCGCTTCGTTGATCTCGGAGAGCGGCACCCGGTGGGTGATCATGCTCTCCAGGTCGATCCGGCCCGCCTTCCACAGCGCGATGGCCCGCTCGTAGGACTGCAGGACGTCGCCGCCGCCGTACATGGACGGCAGGATCTTCTTCTCGTCGAAGAACAGCTCGAACATGTTCAGCTGGAGGTTGTCGTCCATGGCGCCCGCGCCGACGACGACGAGCGTGCCGCCCCGTCGCGTCGTCTCGTACGCGGTGCGGGCCGTGGCGGACTTCCCGACGACCTCGAAGACGTAGTCGAAGCCCTCGCCCGCAGTGATCCGCTGTTTTGCGTCGGCGAGTTCGTCCGGGGAGACCGCCTCCGTCGCGCCGAACCGCAGCGCGGCCTCGCGGCGCGATGCCACCGGGTCGACGGCGACGATCTGGGCCGCGCCCTTGAGCCGCGCGCCCTGGATCGCGGAGATGCCGACGCCGCCGCAGCCGATGACGGCGACCGATGAACCGGCCCTCACATCAGCGGTGTTGATGGCCGCGCCGAGGCCCGTCGTCACTCCGCAGCCGATCAGCGCCGCGATGTCGAAGGGCACGTCGTCCGGGATCGGCACGGCGCAGCCCGCGTCGACCACGACCTCCTCGGTGAAGGTCCCCGTACCCGCGAAGCCGAAGACATCACCGCCGGGGCGCTTGAAGTTGGGCGTGCCCGCGTTCATGAACCCGGCGAGGCACAGCTGGCTCTGGCCGCGCTTGCACGCCGGACACTGGCCGCAGGCGGGCAGCCAGCACACCAGGACCCTGTCTCCCTGGCTGAGCCCGCTCACGCCGTCGCCGACGTCGATGATCTCGCCCGCGCCCTCGTGGCCGGGGATGAACGGCGCGGGCTGCGGCAGTACGCCGTTCATCGCGGAGACGTCGGAGTGGCACAGGCCGGTGGCCCGCACCCGGATCTTCACCTTGCCGGGGCCGAAGCCCACCGCCTCGACGTCGTCGAGGACCTCGAGCTTGTCCTGGCCTATCTCGTGCAGTACGGCTGCGCGCATGGTGCGGCTCCTCTCGTACGAAACTCAGGCGTGTCCGACGCTTCAGGCGTGTCCGGCGCTTCAGGCGTGCTCGACGATCGTGTCGGCGAGGACCGTCGCGTCGTCCCGCTCGACTGCTGTCACCGCCACTTGGACGCGACCCTCGGAGCGCCACATCCGGATCCGCAGGGTCTCCCCGGGGAAGACGGTCCCGGTGAAGCGCGTGCTGTAGCCGCGCACCCGCGACACGTCACCGCCGAGCAGCGTGTCGACGACCGCCTTGAGCGTCATCCCGTAGGTGCACAGGCCGTGCAGGATCGGCCGGTCGAAGCCCGCGAGCTTGGCGAACTCGGGGTCGGCGTGCAGCGGGTTCCAGTCCCCGGAGAGGCGGTAGAGCAGGGCCTGGTCCTCGCGGACGGGGCGCTCGACGGTCCTGTCGGGCTCGCCCTCGGGGGCGGGGAGGCGGGTGGAGGGGCCGCGTTCGCCGCCGAACCCGCCTTCGCCGCGTACGAAGATCTGGGCGTCGCTGGTCCACAACGGCCCGTCCTCGTCGGCCACTTCGGTGCGCAGGACGAGGATCGCGGCCTTGGTCTTGTCGTACACGGCGGCCACCTTGGAGGTGGTGACGGCCTTGCCCTTGACCGGGATCGGGCGGTGCAGGGTGATGCTCTGGCCGCCGTGCAGGACCGCGGCCAGGTTCACCTCGATGCCAGGGGACGAGAGCCCGCCGACGACGCCCATGCCCGCGCCCGCGACGGTCGCGAAGCTGGGCAGGACGTGCAGCCCGGACTCCAGGGTGTAGCGCAGTTCGTCGGGATCGGTGGCGGGGACGCCCGCGCCCAGGCCCAGGTGGTAGAGCTGGATGTCCTTGTGATCCCAGGTGATCTCGGCCGACCTGGGCTCCGCGGCCAGTGCTTTCGCGGCGTCGATGGGCATGTGGTGGCAGCTCCTTGGCCAGTCTGAAGACCTCGGTGCGGCCGTCCGCACCGTCGGTCGCACCGAGGTCGCAACAGGGCCGGAAGGAGCCCGTTCTAGAACGCGTTCCAGTCCGGCGATCCCATGTATAGCCGAGCGTCCGGAAGTTGTGAAGACTCCTGACGTCACGTCAGATACGCGATCGGCGGGCCGTTCTCCGGGCCTGTGACATTTGTACCGGCCGAGTCCGTACATCCACATCTGCCGCCGACCGGCCCCTGATTCGTACCGTCGGAGCCATGACGAAGACAGTTCCCGGCGAGCGGCCCGTGGCCTGCCGGCGTTCGGTTCGTACGCTGTGCTTCGCACCGCCGGGGCCGCCGGGCTGCGCGGACCGCATGACGACGCCGACGAGGCGCCACGGCGCGACAGGAGAAGCGATGCCGGTGAAGGGCTTCTGGCAGAGGCACACACGTCTCGCGGCCTTGGGACACAGCAGCAGGGCGCAGCTCGCCGAGATGCGGGCGAAGGAGAAGTCCGGGCGGAGCAGACCCGAGGACCTGGGCCCGCCCAACGGCTTCGCGATGCTGCCCTGGCTCCTGATGGGCATGGGCTCCTTCTCCAACCTCCTCCAGGGAAAGACGGCCAACCCCTGGATCGGCGGGGTGGGCCTGTTCGCCTTCAACTCCCTCTATATCGCCGTGGTGTTCCGCGCCTTCGACAAGAAGGCACGAGAGGCGCGCGCCACCAAGCACCTGCTGCTCGCGCTGGCCGCGGTCACTTTTGCCCTCGCCATCGGCTACGGCGGCAGCTGGCTGATGTTCTTCCCGCTGCTGGGCCTGGCGACCGGCGCGGTGCTGCGCGGCAAGCAGCTCGTTCCCGCCGGTTTCGCCCTGAGCATCTCCGCGGCGGTGGTCGGCGGGCTGCGGGAGGGCTGGGACGCGGCGGGCATCGCGTACGGCACGTTCCTCTCCGTCATGGTGACGGCCGCGATCCTCGCGCTCTCCGAGACGGTGAAGGAACTGCGCGCCACACGCGAGGAGTTGGCCCGCAGCGCGGTCGAGAAGGAGCGGCTGCGCTTCTCCCGGGACCTGCACGACCTCCTTGGCCACACGCTCTCGGTGGTCGTCGTGAAGGCGGAGGCGACGCGCCGCCTGGCCCCCCGTGACCTGGACGCGGCGCTCGGCCAGGTCGCCGACATCGAGTCCGTCGGCCGCCAGGCCCTGACCGAGATCCGCGAGGCGGTCACCGGCTACCGCGAGGGCAGCCTGGCCACGGATCTCGACCGGGCCCGCGACCTCCTGGACGCGGCGGGCATCGAGGCGGTCGTACGCCAGTCGGGTCCGCCCCTTGCCCCGCAGACGGGGGCGCTGCTCGGCTGGGTCGTCCGGGAGTCCGCCACGAATGTCGTACGCCACTCCAGGGCGACCCGCTGCGAGATCGAGGTGACGGGCACCGCCGAACGGACTCGGCTGCTGATCACGGACGACGGCCGCGGCGTAGGCTCGGCAAAGCCCGGCAGCGGGCTGAAAGGCCTGGCCGAACGTCTCGCGGCGGCGGGCGGCTCCCTGGAGTCGGGCCCCGCACCGCGCGGCGGCTTCCGGGTCACCGCGGAGCTGCCGGTCAACGAGTTCAGCACCGGCCCCGGTCCCGGCCCCGTTGTGGAGGAGCGCACCCCATGATCAGAGTTCTGCTCGCCGAGGATCAGGGCATGATGCGGAGCGCGCTCGCGCTGCTGCTCGGCATGGAGCAGGACATCGAGGTCGTCGCGCAGGTCGGCGCGGGCGACCAGATCGTGGACGCGGCGCTGAACTCCCGCCCCGACGTGGCGCTCCTCGACATCGAACTGCCGGGCCGCAGCGGGCTCGACGCGGCAGCGGACCTGCGCGACGAGTGCCCCGAGTGCCGAGTCCTCATCCTCACGACCTTCGGCAGGCCCGGCTATCTGCGCCGGGCGATGGAGGCGGGCGCGGTGGGCTTCCTGGTCAAGGACGGCCCGGTGGAGGACCTGGCGGAGGCGATCCGGCAGGCGCTGCGGGGCGAGACGGTGATCGACCCCGCGTTGGCCGCGGCGGCCCTGAGCGCGGGGCCGAGCCCGCTGACGACGCGGGAGGCGGACGCCTTGCGGGCCTCCGTGGACGGGGCGACTGTCTGCGACATCGCGGAGAAGCTGCATCTGTCGGAGTCGACGGTGCGGAACTATCTCTCGGCGGCGATCGGAAAGACGGGGACGCGCAATCGGATGGAGGCGGTGCGGGAGGCGCGGCAGCGGGGTTGGCTCTAGCCGGCCCGAAGCCCTGCGCACCGTTGATCACCGGCTCCGCCGAGTTCGTCCTCAATCGCCGGACGCGCTGACGCTCCCCTCCCGCGGCATCCACACCAGCAGCACCACGACCCCCACCAGCAAAATGCACCCACTGGTCCGGAACGCCATCGCGTACCCCTGGGTGAGCGCCTCCGGAGTGGTCGAACCCCCCATCCTCGACGCGGAAACCGTCGAGAGGACCGCGAGCCCCAGCGCGCCGCCCATCGTCCGCGAGGTGTTGATCAAGCCGGAGACGAGCCCCGCGTCCTCGGGGTCCGCCCCGGACGTCCCCAGGGACGCGAGCGGCGTCGTGGCAAGACCCGCGCCGAACATCATCATGATGCCGGGCAGCATGATCGAGGTGACGTAGCCGCCGTCGGCGGTCATCAGGGACTGCCAGCCGAACCCCGCCGCCGCCACCAGGATCCCGAGCACGGAGACATTCTTCGCGCCGAGCACCCGCATCAGCCGGGGCGCGAGCTTCGAGCCGAAGACGATCGTCAGCGAGGAGGGGATCAACGCCAGGCCCGCCTTCAGCGCCGAGTAGCCGAGGACGTTCTGCGCGTACAGCGTCATGAAGAACCACATGGCGAACATGCCGCCGCCACACACGAACATCGCCGCGTTCGCCGCCGAGACGGACCGCACGCGGAACAGCTTCAGCGGCATCAGCGGAACCTTCGTCCGCGCCTCGACCAGGAGGAAGAGGCCGAGCAGGGCGAGCCCCACGGCCAGCGGCACCAGGGTCGCCGCCGCCGTCCAGCCCTTCTCCTCCGTCTGCACGATCCCGTACGCGAGTGTGGCGAGCCCCGCCGTCACGAGCACCGCGCCCGGCACGTCGAGGCGGCGCGCCTCGCCGGCCCGGCTCTCGGTGAGCCAGGCAACGCCCGCGACGATGACGAGGGCGCCGATCGGCACGTTGATCAGGAGCACCCAGCGCCAGGAGAGCAGGTCGGTGAGGACCCCGCCGACGAGGCCGCCCGCCGCGCCGCCGCCCGCGCCCACCGCCGACCAGGTCCCGATCGCGCGTATCCGGGCGGGCCCCTCGGGCACCGCCGAGGTGAGGATCGTCAGCGTGGAGGGCGCGAGCACCGCCGCGCCGAGCCCCTGCACGGCGCGCGCCGCGAGCAGCTGCCACTCGGCCTGCGCCAGCCCGCCCGCGAGCGAGGCCACCGTGAAGAGCCCGAGCCCGACCAGGAACATCCGCTTGCGGCCGAAGAGGTCACCGGCCCGCCCGCCGAGCAGCATGAAGCCCGCGAAGGCGATCGAGTACGCGTTGACCACCCACTGCAGTCCGACGGCGCTCATGCCCAGGTCGGACCGCATGGAGGGCAGTGCGGTGTTCACCACCGACACGTCCAGGACGACCAGGAACTGCCCTGCGCAGGCGGCGAGCAGCACCGCCCACACGGGCGCGGACTTCCGCGACGTCGCGGCTATGTAAGTGTCAGGGGGCGTTTGGACCATGACGGGCATGTTCTCAGGAATCGCGTGACCCATGCATCGGGGTTTCGACGCAGTGCGCCTCGGCCGCGGGTCCTAGGACTTCGGGCCGCCCCGGGACCATCACCCGCTACTCCTTCCTCAGCAGCGTCACCACGGCCGCTCCCCCGAGCCCGATGTTGTGCGCGAGCCCCACCCGCGCCCCCGCCACCTGCCGCGCCTGCGCCTCACCCCTCAACTGCCAGGTGAGTTCGGCCACTTGGGCGATCCCCGTGGCACCGAGCGGGTGCCCCTTGGAGATCAGCCCGCCCGACGGGTTCACCACCCACCGCCCGCCGTACGTCGTCGCCCCGCTCTCGACGAGCTTCCCGGACTCCCCGGCCGCGCACATGCCGAGCGCCTCGTAGGTGAGGAGCTCGTTGATGGAGAAGCAGTCGTGCAGCTCGACGACGTCGACGTCCTCGATGCCAAGGCCCGACCTCTCGTACACCTGCCGTGCCGCCGCCCTCGACATCGGCTGCCCCACGACGTCGATGCACGAGCCCGACGCGAAGGACTCGCCCGTGTCGGTCGTCATCGCCTGCGCCGCGATCTCCACGGCGCGCTCCTGAAGGCCGTGCCGCTCCACGAACCTCTCCGACACCACCACCGCGGCGGCCGACCCGTCCGAGGTCGGCGAGCACTGCAGCTTGGTGAGCGGGCGGTGGATGGTCTTGGCGGCGAGGATCTCGTCGACCGTGTACTCGTCCTGGAACTGGGCGTACGGATTGTTCACCGAGTGCCGGTGGTTCTTGGCACCCACCGCGGCGAGCTGCGCCTCGGTCGTGCCGTACTTCTCCATGTGCTCGCGCGCCGCGCCGCCGAAGATCTGGGCGGTCGGCGGGGTCATCTCGAAGCCGTGCCGTGCGGCCATCACGCCGTAGTGGCGTGCGACGGGTGACGTCTTGAAGTCTCCGCCGTCGCTCCCGCCCCCCAGCGCGCCCCGCGCCATCTTCTCGAAGCCGAGCGCGAGCACGCAGTCGTTGATGCCGCCCTCGACGAACTGCCTGGCCATCATCAGCGCGGTCGACGCCGTCGCGCAGTTGTTGTTGACGTTGTAGACGGGGACGCCGGTCAGGCCCAGCTCGTACACGGCACGCTGGCCTGCCGTCGATGCCTGGAAGCAGTAGCCGACCGGTACCTGTTCCACCTGCCCGTACGCGATCCCGGCGTCGTCGAGCGCTTTGGTGCCCGCCTCCTTCGCCATGTCCCAGTACTGCCAGTCCCGCGTCTCGGGCTTCTCGAACTTCGTCATTCCGACGCCGACTATGTACGCCTTCACTGTCCTGGTCCTCCTAGATGGTGGGGCGCGGGCTAGAGGATGGGGCGCGGCTCGGGGTCCCTCGGCAGGCCGAGGAGCCGCTCCGCGACGACGTTCAGCTGCACCTGCGTGGTGCCGCCCGCGATGGTCAGGCAGCGCGACATCAGGAAGCCGTGCAGCGCCCGTTCCCCGGCGCCCTCGCGGACCGCGCCCGCCGCGCCGAGCAGCTCCAGGGCCAGCTCGGCGACCTTCTGCTGATGCGGGGTCTGCACGAGCTTGCGGATGGAGGCCCCGGCCCCCGGCTCCGCGCCCGACACCTGCCGCATCGTCGTCCGCAGGCCGATGCAGGCCAGCGCGTGCGCCTCGGCCGCGAGCGCGCCGATCCGTGCCCGGCAGGCGCCGTCGAGATCACCGGCGCGCCCGATGAGCGCCTCCAGACCGGTGTCGAAGGTCAACTGGTCGGCCATGTGGACGCGTTCGTTGCCGAGCGTGTGGCGTGCGACGCGCCAGCCGTCGTTCACCTCGCCGACGACCGCGTCGGCGGGCAGCAGGACGTCGTCGAAGTAAACCTCGTTGAAGAGGGAGTCCCCGGTGATCTCCTTCAGCGGGCGGATGTCGACGCCCTCGGCCCGCTTCATGTCGATGAGGAAGTACGTCAGGCCCTTGTGCTTGGGGGCTTCGGGATCCGTGCGGGCCAGCAGAATCCCGTGGTCCGCCCACTGCGCCGCGCTCGTCCACACCTTCTGCCCGTTGATCAGCCAGCCGCCCTCGACGCGTTCCGCCCTCGTCCGCAGCGATGCCAGGTCCGAGCCCGCACCGGGCTCGCTGAACAGCTGGCACCACAGCAGCTCGCCCCTGAGCGTGGGCGCGAGGAACCGCTCCTGCTGCTCGCCCGTCCCGTACGCGATGAGCGAGGGCACCACCCAGGTGGCGATCCCGAGATCGCTGACGCGCACCCCGGCGGCCGCCAACTCCTCCTGTACGACGAGCTGTTGGACGGGGCCCGCGCCAAGTCCGTACGGCTCGGGCAGGTGCGGCGCCGCGTAGCCGGTCGGCGCGAGTGCCTTGCGCGCGGCGGCCGGGTCGAGCCCCCGCGCCGGGGCGATTGCCTCGCGGGCCCGCTCCCGGTAC